>JBDKKQ010000194.1:0-19674 GCA_039796015.1 Verrucomicrobiota bacterium | reverse complement strand
GATGTTTCCTGCTCCGAAGTGGATACCTCATCCAACAGTCCGCGCACACGAGTCCGCTCGCGGTCAATAACCTCGGTGCGCAAGGCCCGAAGCTGTTCCAAGGGGTTAATCTCTTCGGAGGGCGACGCCATGATCAGGAAACTGGGGTCCGTTCGATCCCTTTGAGCGCCGTCGGATGACCCGGTTGAATGGCCAGAACCGTTTGGAAAATCGAACGGGCTTCATTGAACTTTCCACTCTGCAAACTGGCCAAACCCAACCGAATGAGGTCGTCAGGAAGCCAACTATTGCTGCGCAGCGAGGCTGCATAGCTTGTGCACGCCTGCTCCGGCGAGGATTCTAACTGCAAGTCCCCCTTCAAACGCCATCCGGCTGCATGTTCCGGATGCTCGACCACAACCTGCTCCAGCACGGCCAACGCCTCGGATTCCCTCTGGCTATCGCGATAAGCCATCGCCAGTCGGACTTGGGTATCGGGCAATCCAGGAGCCAAACGGACGGCATGAGACAAGTCACGGGTGCCACCCAGAGCATCGCCACTCAGGTACCGAAGGGAACCGATCGAATCCCAGATCTCCGACCACTCTGGCCGCAGTGCGGCCAATGCCTCCAAACGACCCAAAGCCTCCCGAATCTGCCCATTGGCCTGGAGTTCTCCTGCTCGGTCTAGTTCAGAACGGACATGTGAATCCACCTGAGCCATGGCCGCTGCCCGTTGCTGCTCTCGGGCCACTGACAAGTTCTGCTTCAGTTGAGCGTTTTCGGGCTGCATCACTGCGGCCGCTTCCAAGCTGGTTACCGCATCATCCCAACGGCCCAGATGGAACGCACAAATACCCCGGGAAAGCAGCAGACTGAAGTCGCCCGGATTCCGATCGAGCAAGCGCTGGATTAACCAACGACCTTCCTCATACCGTCCCTCTCTTAAAGAAAAATCAGCCTCCAAGCGACGCGCTTCATCGAAGCCCGGATCCAATGCAAAAACTCCATCCAGTGCACTGACCGCACCTCGCTTGTCCCCGGATTCGAAGAGAACCAACGCCAACCAAGTCCCGATCGAAGGGTCCCAGGGATTGGATCGGAAGAGTTCCTCTAGATGCGGACGAGCCATCTTGGTCCACCGCTGTTCCAATAGTACAGACACCAGAGAACGCCTCAGTGAATCGTCCCTCGGACGAATACGAAGCACTTCAGTCCAGGCCCAACAGGCCAGACTTGGATGGCCGGATTTATAATCCGCATCCGCCTCAGCGAGCAGTGCCGACACATCATCGACTCCTCCGCGGCGGCCCATGCGTTGGCGGGCGACACCGAGATTTTCACGCGCCACTTCCCCGCCCCCGTGCGCCACTTGGACCCGGGCAAACGTCTCTGCCGCCATGTTCCATTGCCCGCCTTGCGCCAGACAAACCCCTAGGGCGGTCAGCACATCCGCATCGGCGCAGCCCGCGTCCACCAGCCGCACATAAAACTGTCCAGCCTCGGCGTAAAGTTGGTTATCAAAGGCCACCCGTGCCCGCCAGCGCAGAGCATCCGGTTGCTGGGGATCGATCGCTAACACCTTCTCGGTCTCCGACTGAAATTCATCCAGCCGCCCCATCTTCAGGCTGGCGATCGCCGAAAGTATTCGTCCCTCCAGATATTCTGGCTGTTGATCCAGTAACTGCTGAAACCGCTGTTTGGCTTCCCAATGCTTGCCTTCATCCATGAGAAGGCTTCCCAGAGTTCGCAGCACGAACAAGGAATTGGGTTCCACGGTCAACGCCTGCTCCAAATCTTGGATTGCGCCTAAACGATCCCCAGAAGCCGCCTTAGCCTCGGCTTGGTCCACCCAGCGCTTGGACTGAGCCCCCGTGGGTTCAGTGGCACCCGGCGGCACAGCGCCCGAGTCTTCAGCCAGCATCTGGCGACCCATTTCCTGAGGATTGGTAATCATTGTTAAAGTAAGAGCACCAACTTTAGACGAATCTAAATTCTGCCCCGGCAAAACGCAGCACCTTATATGCCAGTCACCAGCATATTGATGGCACACCGAGTGCTGCGATAGCTCGGGATGAACATCGCGCTCCATCAAGCAGCAGCGGCCATGACGGCCAACATGCAGTGGCATGATTTGGTGGCGCAAAACCTTTCTGGGCAATCCTCTCCGGGATATCGCGCTCAGGTGGGTGGCTTTGAAGAGTTCCGCATCCCCGGTTCACCCAATCCCTCGCCCTCCAATTCTCAAATGGGCAGCGCCTATCCCATGTTGCGGGCTGGGCTGAATCGAAACCAAGGAGCTCTTCAACCCACAGGCTCTTCAACCGATCTAGGCTTGGAGGGACCTGGGTTCTTCGCAGTTCAGGCTCCTGGCGGCGGGCGCGCCTTCACTCGAGATGGTCAGTTCCATGTCGACCGACAAGGAGCCCTAATGACGAAGGAAGGTTATCCAGTCCTCGGAGACACCGGCCCCGTCCGCATCGATCCTCAAGCTGGAGCGGTGTCCTTTGGGCCCCGCGGTGAAATTTCCCAAGGCGGAATCCCTCGGGGACAAGTCCAGTTGGTTGAAGTTGCGGACCCCTCCCAACTCCAGCATCTCAGCGGGAGCTACTACCGTCTTCCCGCTAATTTGAAGACAACTCCCGCAGCCGGAACCACCGTGCAAACGGGATTCTTGGAGGGAGCCAACACCTCTTCAGTTCAGGAAATGGGCAACATGCTTTTGGCGATGCGTCATTTCGAAGCCAACCAGCGCGCCCTGCAAGTGGCCGATGAGCGGATGGGCCGATCCATCCAGGAACTCGGAACGCCGCCCCAATAGCCCCTGATTTCACCGTAACTGACTTTCTGAAACTCCCATGATCCGAGCCCTCTACAGTTCCGCTTCCGGTCTGCAAGCACAGCAGAACAACCTGGATGTGATCGCCAACAACTTGGCGAACGTGAACACCACCGGTTTCAAGAAGAGCAAGATCGAGTTCCAAGACCTTCTCTACCAGGCCACTCGTATGGCTGGCTCGGAGCAAGGTGCGGGCAACGCGCTGCCGGCCGGTGTCGAAGTCGGACACGGAACACGAACCGTAGCCACGGCCCGGGTCTTCACAAATGGCGAAATGAGCCAGACCGGTGAGAAATTAGACTTAGCAATCATGGGTGATGGTTTCTTTGAGGTCTCGTTGCCCGACGGAACCCGCGGCTACACCCGCGACGGTGGGTTCAAGACCTCCTCCGCTGGCACCGTGGTCACCAGTGACGGTTACAACGTGACCGGCTTCCCAGCCATCCCGGCCGGAACCACTGGAGTCACCATCGCCAACAATGGTCAGGTGTCCATCGCAACGGCTGGTGGAACCCAAACCAGCCGACTGCAGCTTACCCGCTTTCCTAACCCCTCAGGCCTGACCGCCATCGGCCGGAACGTCTACCGCGAAAGCGTTGCCTCCGGCGCTCCCGAGACCGGGCAACCGGGCGAAAATGGGTTCGGCGAGGTGAACCAGGGAAGCCTCGAGCTTTCGAACGTCAAAGTGGTCGAGGAAATGGTGAACATGATCATCGCCCAGCGGGCCTACGAGGTGAACACCAAGGCCATCTCTGCCGCGGACGAGATGATGCAGCAGAGCAACAACCTCAAGCGTTGATGCCCATCACCATGCAACGAACCCTCCTCCTAATCGGCTGCCTGCTGAGCGCTGTATCATTGGCCTTGGCGGCCGATAACGCCGCTATCAGTGCTCAGCATCCAATGAGTGGGGAAGAACTGACAGGACTGCTGGAGAACTCCTTGCGAAACCTTTGGAAGGTCCAAGATGGCACGCTAACTGTCGAGTTTGAGCGGAACCTCCCCCCGATTTCCCTACCTCCCGGAGAACCCTCCTTGCGGTGGACGACACAAATCCAGCAACCGAATCGTCGCATTTACCCCCAATTTGAAATTCGGGTCGATGGTCAGGTGGCCGCATCTCTGGCAATTCCCATCCGGGTCAAATGGATCCGGGAAGTCTGGGTGACCGATAGCCCCATACTCAGCCAGGTTGTCCTTTCGGCGAACTCTCTCCAGAAGCAGTCGCTCGATGTTTTGAGCCTCCCCGGATCGGCATGGTCTGGTGATCCGATTGCTGATGATTGGATGACGTCTTCCCCAATTCCGGCCGGAGGAGTTCTTATGGAACGGTCCCTGCGCCGCCGACCCGCGATCCGTCGAGGTGATACCATCTCCGCTCGCCTCGAAGATGGGGCTCTTTCGGTCGAATTTCAGGCCATTGCCCTCGAGGATGGCTTCAAAGGTGGGACGATGAAGCTTCGAAGTGCCCTAAAACCGGTAGAACTCAAAGGAAAGGTCATCAATGAAACGATTGTTGTTGTTGTTCGTTAGTCTTCTGTTCTGCACCGGTGGGCTGCCGGCCGATTCTCTGTGGACGGAAACCTCGATCTCGCCGTTGGCCGATCGGAGAGCGTTGGCTGTGGGTGACTTGCTTTCGGTCATCGTTCAGGAAAACAACTCAGCCACCAAGAACCAGACCAAGAAGACACAGAAGGAATCGAGCATTGATGCGAGCATCAACCAATTCCTCTTCAAGCCCGAGAACATGAAGTTCATGACCAAGGGTGGAATGTTTCCTGGGATGAACGCCTCCTCCAAAACCGACTTTAACGGAGGCGGGCAGGTTCAAAATTCTGATTCCATCAATTCGCGGTTTTCGGTCCGAGTCGTGGACGCTCTGCCGAATGGGAACCTGCTCATCGAGGGGCGTCGCTCCACCTCCTTCTCGGGAGAAGGGCAAACCATTGTGATGCGCGGCACGGTTCGGCGGGTGGATGTGACTTCGGAAAATACAATTCTCAGCCACCAATTGGCCGATCTCACCCTGCGCTTCGACGGATCTGGTTCGGTCAACGACAGCCAAAAGCGCGGTTGGTTCGGCAAGGTGTGGGACAAGGTCAACCCGATGTGATCGATGACTAACCCCAACTACTCCATTTTGAAAAATTTGATCCGACTCGGCACTCCTTGGGCCGTGGCTCTTTGGATGGCCATCGTTCCGGTGTCCGCCCAACCGTACGGGGGTGTCCGCATTCGGGACATCGCATTCCTGCATGGAGCCCGAGGCAACCAACTCATGGGCTACGGTCTAGTTTCCGGTATTAACGGCGACGGCGACAAGAACCCCAACTACACCCAGCAGGCCATCGCCAACTTGATGCAGCGCTTCGGCTTGGTCGTTCCTCCTCCCCGAGTGACCTCGAAGAATATGGCCGCTGTCATTGTCACCGCTGAAATCCCGCCCTTCTCGAAGTCCGGCTCCAAAATCGATGTCCTGATCAGCGCCATGGGTGATGCCAAGACCCTTCAAGGCGGCGTGCTATTGCAAACCCCTCTGATTGGCTCCGACGGCAAGGTCTATGCCGTGGCTCAAGGAGCCATCAGCATTGGCGGATTCTCAGCAAGCGGTGGCGGCAGCTCGGTCACCAAGAACCACCCCACCAGCGGACAGATTATCGGAGGCGGCATGGTCGAGAAGTTGATCCCGGTGACCTTGCTCCAGGAAAACACCATGCAACTGGTTCTCAACGATCCTGATTTCACTATGGCAGCTCGGACGGCTGAGGCCATCAATCGGAAGTTCCCAGACTCATCACGCGCCGTGGATGGCGGGACTTTGATGATCGAGTTGCCCGACCAGTACCAGTCGCTACCCATCGAATTCATCGCCCAAGTGCAGGCTCTGGAAGTCACGATGGACGTCCCGGCCCGCGTCATTCTGAATGAGCGGACTGGTACCATTGTCGCCACCTCTCGGGTCCGCGTGTCGAGTTGCGCCATTGCTCACGGCAGTCTGATCGTATCCATCGCCCAGTCTGGCACAGTTTCACAACCGAACCCGCTGGCGCCCAATGGACAAACCGTCGTTGTTCCAAACACCGACGTGAATGTGACCGAAGCTAAAGGTGGACTCATCCCCTTCGCGGAGATGCCCACCGTGGAAAAGGTGGCCGCAGCCCTCAATTCTATCGGTGCCAGTCCGCGCGACATCGTTGCCATTTTTCAGTCGCTCAAGCAGGCGGGAGCACTGCAGGCAGAACTTCAGGTTCGATAAGCTTTTCAAGACTATGACCACCACCCTCTTGAGCAATGTAGACCCGAATGCATTGTCGCGACTTGCCAAGACGGGAACCCCACAACACCGAGCCGAGCAAGTCGTCGGACAATTTGAGGGGATGTTGGTCCGAGAAATCCTTAAATCAGCCAAACCCCCGAGCATTCTGCCAGCCAAGAGTGGCGAGGCCAAGTTGATCGGCGAAGTCTATGGCGACATGGCTCACGACATGGTGGCCAACCAAATCAGCCAATCCGGGCAGTTGGGTATGAAAGTAGCCCTCTCCCGACAGTTGGCTCTCCAAATCGGGACTGAATCACACCCTGAAAAGGCACTTCAACTTCCGCAGCCGTGATCCTCGACCCACAGGATTGGCAAGATTCACTCGCCGCGGAGACTTCGTGCGCGGAGCGGTTACTCAGCATCACTGATCAGCAGCAGACACTCCTGATTCACAGGAAATTTGTTGAACTCACCAGTAACTTAGCCGCTCAGCAACAGGCCGTTGAGCAATTGTTTGTGCTAACGCAACGCCGCACGGATTCCCAACAGCAACTCGCGCAACAACACCAAATTGCTCCGCCGGGCCGACGCTTGGAAATCTATACGCATTTACCGGCGTTCAAGGTCGAGGAAATCGAGCGACTGGTCGTGCATTTGCAGTCCGTGATGGATTCCTGTCAGAGGGCCTTCCGCCAAAACCAACTCCTTTTAGGTCGTTCCATCGAGTTGGCCCAACAGGTGCTGCAACGATCTGGTGTGGTTTCGACCGGCCGCACATACGGAGCCCGGGGCAAAGAGCGAGCCTTCGCTAGTGCAAACCCAGTCTCTCGATGGCAAGCGGTCGTATGAGCCAGAATCATGGGCGGACTCTTCAACACTCTCGAAATTGCGTCATCCTCGCTCTTGGCCTCACGGGCCGGGATCGAAACGGCGGGCGTCAACATTTCGAATGTCAACAACCCCGGCTACGCACGCCAGCGGGTCATCGTCGAACCGCGGCGTGATCCCACGGGAGCCGGCGCCGGGGTTGAGGTTGTCGGTGTCAAATCCTTGCGTGATTCAATTCTGGATGAGCAGCTCATCCGAGAGTCGAGCAACAAGGCTTACCTCGAGAATTTCCAACGCACCCTGCAAATTGGACAGGTGCTGTTAGGGCAGCAAATCGACCGACAAAGCGCGACACCCGAGGCGGACAGTGCCGCCCGAAATCTCGGCGGTCAGATGGCCATCGCCAGCGGTTTCTCAGAATTCTACAACGCCCTCCAGACGGTCTCCGTGTCACCGACTTCGATACCGGATCGTCAGGTACTCCTCCTCAAGGCCGGTCAGCTGACTGACAAGTTCAATTCGGTCGAGGCGCGCTTCACGAGCCTCAGGTCGGACCTGAACACGGACTTGAACAATCGGATCAAGCAGGCCAACCAACTGATTGATCTCACCTCGCGTGCCGCCATGGATAACACCTCGGTCAGCAGCAACGGTGGAGGCATTGCTAAAGATACTTTGCAGATGCGTTTGGAGGAGCTAGGCGCCTACTCCTCCATAAAAACCCAATTTGACGAGGAAGATCGGATCACCGTATCCATCGATGGCGTAGACGTCATCAAAGACAACTTAGTCGTAGGCGAGATTGAAGGAGCCCTAGATGCCGATGGTGGCGTGCAGGTTTCCGTACGAAACTCCGATTCGGACAGCACGGCCAAGCTCACCGGCCAAGGTTCCATTCAAGGGCTAATCGA
This sequence comes from Verrucomicrobiota bacterium, assembly GCA_039796015.1. GTDB lineage: Bacteria > Verrucomicrobiota > Verrucomicrobiia > Limisphaerales > UBA9464 > SXXZ01. The sequence goes on along the minus strand of JBDKKQ010000194.1, from coordinate 11,858 downwards.
GGCCCGAGACACGGTCCTCCAAGATTTGCGCCAGGACATCAACCTCATGGCCGCCAAACTGATTGAGGGGATAAACTCCGTGCACAAGCCCGGAGTCAGTCTGGATGGTTCTACCGGTGCGGATTTTTTCACGGGAACTGACGCATCGAACATCGCTGTCAACGCTGCTCTGATCGCGGATCTGAATAAAATTCAACTCAGTGCCGACACTGATGAAGGCGACAACACTGTCGCGGGCAATCTTCTGAAGTGGCTCGAGTCTCCTCAGGAGGGTCTCGGAAAAGTGACTGTAGCCCAGCATTACAACGAAGCCGTGGCCAGCTACGGTCAGGAGTTGGCCAACATCAACAACCGCTTGGCCGACCAGGAAGTCATTAGCCATACGCTGACGCAAATGCGGGCAGGAGTATCAGGTGTATCGCTCGACGAAGAAATGTCTTCCTTGATCCAGTACCAACGGGCCTACCAGGCGTCTGCCAAGCTCATTTCAACGATCAACGACCTGTTCCAAACCATCCTCGCGATGTAGCTTTTGTATGGAAGGAACACCTCAACTGTTTTGGTTACTGACCTCTCTCGGTGGCGGTGTTGGTTTTCTGGGTGTCGGGATCGCCGTGCGGTCGCTGATGCTGCAGGGCTTTTTCTCCTCAAGAGCGACAACACCAAAGCCCGATCCCAAGGAGTCCCCGTCCCTCCCCCTGCCCCCATCCCCGGAACAGAGCCGACTGGAAGGGCGGAATCAGATCTTGGAAAGCAGCCATTGGGTTCTCCAGCAAGAGTTGTTGGATTTGCGTGGGAAAATGTCCGAACAAGGCGCGCAGGTGGCTCGCGAAACCGCATTGCGCATGCACCTCGAGGTAGCGCTGGGCAAAGCCCATGAAGAGTGCGACCAGTTGCGGATTCAGTTAGATTCCGCCAAGCAGACCCACACGGAGTTAAATCTTCAAAAGGCACTGCTCGAAGCTGAGAATTCCGACCTACGAGTCCATCTGGACAAGGCCACGCACGTCCCGCTTCCTCCGCCTGCTCCCGCTCCACCTGCACCGCGACCGGCTACTGCTCAGTCCGAAAGAGCTCCTGAGGCAGCCATCCCCCCGCCTCGCGCCTCCGGATTGCTGATGGTGGGTTCACCCGGTGTGCTTTCTGCCATGGAAGGCTTCCCCGCAGCAGAACCAACGGTGGTTCCGGTCCGCAACAAGACTTGGAGCATCGAATTGCAGAACTTCCGCCGCAGGACCGCCGAAAAACCCATTAAGCGCGGCAAAACCTCCCCCAATTCTAAGTCCCGATCAAAGTCCTGAGGCCGGGCTTTGACATCAGAGGCTGACCACTCGCAGTCTCTGATAATGTCGTTCGCATTCCGCTTCTTGGGCACAGGCACCTCGCAGGGGGTTCCCATCATCGGAAAGGAGTATCCTGAGGCCTTTCTGGCCAACCCTCGGAATCACCGACTGCGCTCCTCGATTTACATCGAGACGCCGTCTGTTCGATTGGTCATCGACACCACTCCAGATTTCCGGGCCCAAATGCTCCGTGAAAAACTCGGCTATCTGGATGCCATCCTCATCACGCATGCCCATGCCGACCACATCATGGGAATGGATGACTGCCGCCGCGTCTGCGACCTCCGTGAAGGCCCGCTGCCGGTCTATGCCACGGAGGAGACCTTCCGTTCGCTCCGCCGGGTTTACGACTATGCCTTTGGCGACCATCCTATCCCCTTCAGTTATTTCCACCCGCAGCCCAAGGTCATCGAGGGCCCCTTCGAGATCGGGGACTTGCATGTGACCCCTTTTCAACTACCCCACGGTCGCATGACCACAACAGGCATGGTCTTCGAACAAGGAGGCGTCAAGCGACTGGCCTATTTCAGCGACTGTAAGGAGGTAATCCCCCCTGCCTTGGCCTTCGCCCAGGGTGTCCAGGTGGCAGTTCTCGACGCGCTACGGCCCGAACCTCACCCCACCCACATGTGTCTGGATGAGGCTCTCACCACAGCCCGACGCATCGGGGCTGACATCACCTACCTGACCCACCTAACCCATCACTACGACCACGATCGGGATCAGTCGGAATTACCTCCGGGAGTCTCGCTGGCCTGGGATGGACTAAGGGTTCAGCTCGACTGAGCATCATGGAATCCTCCCCAGCGCCTTCAACAAGGTTACCCGAAGATCAGGTCCGTGCCGCACCGATGACATGGACTTACCGTATTGCTTGGTGGCTCTCACGCCTCGCCTCTCGCGGCATTTATCGCACCCAAGTCAAACACGTGGAGCATATCCCACTGGTGGGCCCGGTGATTTTGGCCTCCAACCATGCGAGTTTAGCGGACCCCCCGCTCATTGGCGGCTCGGTTCCGCGGGCCGTCAATTTTCTGGCCCGAGACACCCTCTTCCAGATTCCCCTCCTCGGCTGGTACATCCGCAAATTGAACGCAGTTCCGGTCAACCGCGATGGCGGTGGGGGTGCGGGGTTGAAAGCAATCTTGGACCGACTCCACAATGGGGCCGCCATCCTCCTGTTTCCTGAAGGAACCCGAACCCACGATGGCCGTTTGAGGCCTGCGCGATCGGGCATCGGCCTTACAGTCATCAAATCAGGAGCCCCGGTTGTCCCCATCCGCTTGCACGGCACTTTCGAGGCTTGGGGGCGCAACCAACGGTTTCCCGGTCGAGGACGCTTCCAAGTGGTGGTGGGTAAACCCCTTTACTTCGAATCTTTGCGGGCCGAGGCCAAAACCTGCGACAAGGATCGTCTCAAGGCGATTTACCAAGAGATCGCCGACACCATCATGGAGCGCATTGCTGAACTTTGATCCAGCAATAGAGGTTGGTCATTCACCGAAGACTTCACCAAAGACTTCACCGAAGGCCGAGCGATATCTATCGATCCTGAGCGCTAAGGAGACACAACCACAGGTATCATCCAACCAAAGGAATCTCAAAACCACGGCTCGGCTGCCCCATGCATGGCACCCGAGCCGTTCAGTCGTTCAGCCCTTCACCTGATCCAAGGCCCAATTGACCTCAGCATCCGGCACGCGTTGACCCCAGACCGCCTTACCGATTCGCTCGGCCAAGACGAAGTGGATCTCACCGGCACTCACCTTCTTGTCGAGGCGCATCGCTGAAAACAGCTTGTCGCGCTTGTCCCCCGACAGCTTGATGGATGTGGGCAACCCGAGGCGCTCGAACAAATTGTGGATGCGCAGAACATCGGCCGTCGGTAGCCCCGTCCGACGGGCTGATAAATGAGCCGCAGCCACCTGACCGATGCTAATGGCCTCACCGTGTAGGAATTTGCCGTAGCCGGAGGAGTTCTCAATCGCGTGGCCAATGGTGTGCCCGAAATTCAGGGCTGCCCGCAAGCCTGTCTCGGTTTCGTCTTGCGACACGATCTCCGCCTTGATGGTGCAGCATCGGGCGATGATGGCCGACAATATCGGCGACTGCTTCTCGAGGAGCCCGTCCAACTGTTTCTCCAACCGCTGGAACAAGGGGGCATCATAGATCACGCCGTACTTCACGATCTCAGCGATGCCGGAACGCAATTCCCGATCGGGAAGCGTGGACAGGGTGTCCAAGTCACAAAGGACCAAACGCGGCTGATGGAAGGCGCCCACCAGATTTTTGCCAGCCTTCAGATTCACTCCAACCTTGCCACCCACGGAACTGTCAACTTGTGACAAAAGCGTGGTGGGCACTTGCACAAAAGCGATGCCGCGCAAGTAGGTCGCCGCTACAAAACCCGCCAAATCACCTACGACTCCGCCTCCAAGGGCCACCAGAAAACTCTTCCGCTCAATCCGATGCGCGGCCAATTGATCGTAGCATTTCTGAACCGTGGACAGGGTCTTGGACGACTCACCCGCCTCGATCGTGATGAGAGTTGGAGTGAAGCCGGCCACCTTGAGGGATTTGATGGCCGCCTCTCCGTAGTGCTTGCTCGCGTTGGTGTCGGTAATCACCGCGCACCTCGTCCCAATCTTGAGACGACGGCAACGCTCACCCAGCGTCGCAATGAGGCGGGTCCCGACTTGAATCTCATAGGAACGGTTCCCCAGCGGAACCTGAACAGTTGGCATGGACGTGGATGATGAACCAATCTGCCCTCCGAAGGCAAGGCGGTCGGCACTGCATTCGATGACCGCAGCCATTCCGAGGTAATACACCCTGATTCACCCCGTTGCCTGCAGGCCCGACCCGTGGTTCTAGAAATTGCCCGGATGGGCTCCAGATTTCTGAATTTGCCTTGGGTCGTTCCGCCTCCTGCAGGATGATATTACATACATGTCCAGATGGCTGTCCTCGTCAGGTGCCGCCGGTGCCGCAACGCTGCTGAGTCGAATTCTCGGGTTCATCCGTGAATCCGCCTACGCAGCCTTCATGGGCACCGGCCCCGTGGCCGACGCCTTTTTCCTGGCCTTCCAGATCCCCAATTTGTTTCGCAGACTTCTTGGAGAAGGAGCGCTGTCCTCGGCATTCATCCCGGTCTTCAAGGAAACCGAGCGCAAGGAGGGCGTCGCCGCGGCTTGGCAAGTGGGGTTGGCTTGCACTTGGGCCGTGTTCTTGGCCTGCACAGCCATCTGCGCCGTGCTCTTGATCGGAGTCACGGTGCTCATCCAGTTCTCTAGCATCGACATCAATACCCAGCTGATGTTTCGGCTGATGCGATGGATGCTGCCCTATCTCCCCTTGGTCTGCGTGGCTGCTGGTTTCATTGGCATGCTCAACGCCCGCAACCACTTCTTCCTGCCAGCCCTCGGGGCCACCATGTTGAATGTGGCAATGCTGGCCTCCATCTGGTGGCTGGCCCCTCGCTTCGGGGCCGAATTGCACCAGCAGGTCTTTGCTCTGGCCATCGGGGTAGTGGTGGCCGGGATTGCCCAGGCAGCCTTCCAGGTGCCTTCACTGGTCGCGGAAGGATTCCAATTTCGATGGCTGAGCCCGTGGAAAAACCCAGCCGTCCGCGAAGTGGCCCGGCGGATGGGCCCCTCGGTGATCGGCGTCGCTGCGTTCCAGATCAATACTGTGCTGTGCCAAAGTTTTGCCTACACGCACGGCAGGGAGATCGTGTCGTCGTACAATTACGCCGTGCGCCTCATGGAATTGCCCCAGGGAGTCGTGGGTATTTCGCTTGCGACGGTGCTGCTGACCGAACTCAGCACGCTGGCGGTAGATAAGAAATTCCCTGAATTCCGCAGCACCCTGACCGAGGGACTGCAGCAACTCATCTTCCTCACCCTGTTGCCGCTAGTGCTCCTATTGACCCTCTCCGAGCCCATCGTGCGACTGCTCTTCGAACGAGGCCAGTTCCAAGCCGCATCCACCCAGCAGGTGACGCTCATGATGCTGTGCCTGAGTCCGAGCCTCCTGGCGTTTTCCCTGAACAATGTGTTGGCCCGGGCTTTCTATGCCCTCGGAGACACCAAAACTCCCATGCGCATTAGCCTGGCGGCGATCGCTGTCAATTTCATCGCCGCCTTCGTCTCCATCAGCCTCATGCCGAAGGCGGGGCTGGCCATCGCCAACTCAACCAGTGCAGCGATGCAATGCTTCCTTCTCTTCTACGCGCTCAAGCGGAAGCTGCCAAAGTTTGATCTGAGAGCCCTGTTCGCACCAGTGCTGCGGATGGGCCTTGCCGGACTGGTGGCCGCCGTCATAGCCCTGGCATCCTTTTGGGTTTGGAACCGCTGGATCGGACAGGCAGGGCTCTCGGCCCGGGTGGGTGCCACGTTCGTCCCTATTGCACTGGCCTCCATGGGATATTTTTTGACCGCGACACTCCTGAGAATTCGGGAGGCCTCCGACGTCCTGGAAATTCTCCGTCGTCGAAGGAAGCGAACCGATGCAGCGCCGGAACCGACGCAAACTTCCGGTTGATCCCGCCCCAGAACGGGAGGTAGATTTTTTAACAGACTCACCCGTGATTTCCCATCCTGTCCCCGCCCGAATCCAAAGCCATGAATGGCCGAAGGAGCGGGGACGCCGGGAGTCCTTTCAACAGTTCAACGACATGAGCCAAATTATTCCTGCAGCCAGCGCTTCGGTCCTAACCCGGCGCGGTTTCCTCTCCACCTCCAGCACCGCCCTCGGCGGAGCCATGATCGGCAGCCTAGCCATCGAGCGCATGGCCTTCGCTGCCGCCAGCGACGAAATCAAGATCGCCCTCGTCGGTTGCGGCGGCCGTGGTTCCGGCGCAGCCAACCAGGCCCTCAATGTTCCGGGCGTCAAGCTCGTGGCCATGGCCGACGCCTTCCAGGACCGACTCACCGGTGCTCTAAACAGCCTGAAGTCCTCCCAGGGCGCTAAGGTAGACGTGCCGGCCGACCGGCAGTTTGTCGGTCTCGATGGTTACAAGAAAGCCATCGCGCTGGCCGACGTGGTCGTACTAGCAACACCCCCAGGATTTCGCCCCCAGCATTTCGAGGAGGCTGTCCGCCAAGGTAAAAACGTGTTCATGGAGAAACCCGTGGCCGTCGATGGTCCTGGTGTCCGCCGTGTTCTCGCCGCAGCCGAAGAAGCCAAGAAGAAAAACCTGAAGGTCGGCGTCGGCCTGCAGCGTCATCACCAACCTGGCTATCTGGAGACCATGAAGCGCCTGCACGATGGCGCCCTCGGCGACATCTACCTGGTTCGGGCCTACTGGAACGACGGTGGCGTCTGGGTCAACCCGCGCAAAGAAGGGCAGACCGAACTCGAGTTCCAAATGCGCAATTGGTACTACTTCAACTGGCTGTGCGGCGATCACATCACCGAGCAGCACATCCACAACTTGGACGTCGCCAATTGGGTGAAGAACGCCTACCCGGTCAAGGCTCATGGCATGGGCGGCCGCCAAGTCCGCACCCAGAAAGAATACGGCGAAATCTTCGACCATCACGCCCTCGAATACACCTATGCCGATGGCACCACGCTCCTGAGCCAATGCCGTCACATCCGCGGTGCCGATAGCAATGTTTCAGAGCAGTGTGTCGGCTCCAAGGGCTCCTGCAATGTCAGCGGGCACACCATCACCCCCTCCGGTGGCGGCACTGCGTGGCGGTACCGGGGCGAGAAGCAGGTCGATCCGTACCAGCAGGAGCATGACGACCTTTTCGCCGCGATCCGCAAGAACACCGAATATAACGAGGCTTTCAACGGCGCGAAGTCATCGCTGACCTCAATCATGGGTCGGATGTCCACCTACACCGGCAAGACCATCACCTGGGAACAGGCGCTCAATTCCAACGTCATTTTAGCCCCGAACGACTTCGAGAACCTTCGTTGGGACTCCGAGTGCAAGTCTAAGGCTGACGCCAACGGCTTCTATCCGGTAGCCGTTCCGGGTGACGCTAAGTGGTTCAAGATGTTGGTCTAATCCGGAACCAAATTCGAAGTCATCGAAGCCTCTCTGAGGCAAAAAAAGACTCAGCAGCCCTTCGGAGCCACCGCGCCCGAAGGGCTGTTTGATTTCTGGACCCAATTCCAAAACGGATCTAATTCCAAAACGGACCCAAGGCCAAAACAGATTCAATAAGCCGCAATCTGTCGAGGGCAACCCCCTCGGCCCAACGAACAACAGCGGCCTGTCCCGCGGCGGAGTAATTAGTGAAACCACCGAAGCGCAACTGGTTCGGAAACCAGTCGAATCGTCTTGCTCCTCAGGCGATCTTTTTGCCCGGCTTGCGACCCCGCTTGCGGCCTGTGACCGGGACGTCCGAAACACTATCCTTCAGACCCAACCGGGCCAACTTGTTGTAGATGGTCTTCTCGGTGACATCCAAAATCCGAGCGGCTGCAGCCTTGTTGCCACGGCACAGATCAAGAGTCTGCTGGACGGCCAACTTCTCGACGGCCTCCATGGACATTCCTCCCACGTAAGGCACCGCGAGACCGCCCTGATGGATTTGCGTTGGGTCACTCTGATGGAGGAGGCGAGGCGGCAAATCCGCGACACGAATTTCACCACCCACGGAACTCAAGTAGGCCCAATCGAGAACGGACTCCAACTCACGAATATTTCCAGGCCATGAATAATTTCCGAGAATACCTGAAGCGGCATTGGAAATCTGGGGAATTCCCCCAGAACGGACCATCGAAAGGCGCTGAAGGAAAATTCCGGAGAGTAGAGGCAAATCGACGATACGCTCCCGAAGCGAGGGGATTTCAACCGTCAGTGCATTGAGCCGATAGAAGAGGTCCTCACGAAATTCATTGGCTTCCACTTTAGCCCGCAAATCGGTGCGACTGGTGGCAATCACGCGGACATTCACCGGCACCGAAGTGCCTGTGTCTCGACGGTTAATCCAACGGTTCTGCAGGAGTTCCAAAATCAATGCCTGCTGGGCCAGAGGTGTTTCCCCCACATCCAACAACATGAGGGTCCCGCCTTCGGCCATTTGGACTCGCCCGGTCCGGCGGGTTTCTTGAAAACTATCCGAACTAGACCCGGATGATTTACCAAACAACTCCTCCTCCAGAAGGTCTCCCGGTATCGAGGCACAATGGACCGAGATCAACGGACCGCGGGAACGAGCACTGACGTGGTGCAGCATGCGGGCAAAGAGACGTTTGCCGCTGCCCTCGGGCCCTGTGATCAACACATCCGCCTGTGTAGCCCCAAGTGCTGAAGCTGTTTCGCGCAAGATACGGGCCGAGGACGATTGACCAATCCATTGAGTGTCGCGGAGCCCCGGGAACTGATTGACGGGCTGACTGAGGGACTGCCCGGTTCGCACCGCAGCAGAAACAGTGGCCACGAATGCGCCCACATCCAGAGGCTTTGTCACGTAGTCAAAAGCGCCTGACCGAATCGCCGTCAACCCATCGGTAGCGTCGCCGCGCCCCGCCATGGCTATGACCGGAACTTGCGAGAGATGTTCACGAAAGTGCTTCAGGACGGACAGACCACTGGTGCCGGGAATCATCAGATCGACCACCGCACAAACTGGCGGGTTTTGACTCTGGGCGATCGCAGCCTCACCGGTCTCAGCAAACTCCGCCTCGAAGCCTGCTTTTTTGAGATGGTAGGCAATAATTCTCTGGATGGAATCATCCGCCTCGACCAACAAAACCCGGTTATTACCCTTCGTAATACTCACTCCTTTAATTGGCCTCCTGCGTGGTTAACGGTCAACCGAAAAAACAACCATCACAACACTATTTTATTATTTTAATAATTATTTTAGAATAATAGCCATTTTTCCTACCAACTATCTTCTGTTTGGCAAAGAATTCAGGGCTTAGGGGCTCCGGTCTGATCGATCCAAGACACATTCTATGGCCACAGTCAGGGACCGCCAAACGGCTGTAGAACACTACGCCGTCGGCTTGCTCTCCGACGGGCATCCGAAGAGCGCAAAAAACGCGGGCCATCCCTGCAACGGATCTTAGTGTTTCAGGCTGTGGCTCCTCATGAGGCGGATTGACGATCCCGGTCCTCCGCCTAACGTCGGTGGAATGACGCGTTCTAGTTTCTATGGGCTTGCAGTGGTCACAGCCATCTACTCCTCACCTGTGTCCGCCGCCGATTGGCCCCGCTTCCGCGGCACCGAGGGAACTGGCCTCTCCGCAGAGAGTGGGTGGCTGGGCAATTGGCCAGGAGGTCAGCCCCGCCCTATTTGGAAGGCCTCTGTCGGAGCGGGATTCTCATCCATGAGCCTCGTCGAAGGCAGACTCTTCACCTTGGGACACAATGGCCTGAAAGACGGTGGCATCGACAGTGTCGTAGCGCTGGAAGCCAGCAGCGGCAAAGAGCTTTGGCGCCACAGCTATCCTGAGAAACTCGCGGATCACTATTACGAGGGAGGCACTTCCGGAACGCCCACCGTCGATAGCGGCCGGGTCTACACGCTTTCAAAAGCAGGCACGGCTCTCTGCCTCGAGGCGTCGTCAGGCAAAGTCCTCTGGTCCCGGAATCTCGTATCGGAACTCGGCTTGAAGATCCCCGAGTGGGGATTTGCTGGGGCACCGCACATCGCCGGAGATCGGGTCGTGTACAATGCCGGCGATGCCGGATTGGCGCTGGATAAGGCCACTGGCAAGGAGGCTTGGACAAGCGGCAAGGGCTCGGCAGGTTATGGGACTCCAGTTCCCTTTTCTTTGGAGGGGAAGCCGGCTTTGGCCGTTTTTGGCCTTCGCCATGTAATCGTAGTCGATCCGGTGAGCGGTCATGAATTCTGGCGTCACCCTTGGAAAACTCGCTACGACGTCAACGCCGCAGACCCGGTGGTGATCGGCGACACCATGATCCTCACCTCTGGCTATGGAACCGGAGCCTGCGGCATCCGATTCACCGGATCTGGAGCCCAGGAACTCTGGAAGAATCAGGCCCTGCGATCACACATGCAGGCACCCATCGGAATCCGAGGCCACATCTATGGCATTGATGGCGATGGCGGAGATGCCAATGCGCGACTCAAGTGCCTCGAGGCCACGACCGGCAAGGTTGTCTGGGAATCCCCGAAGGCTGAAACAGGCGTGCTGACCGCCGCCGACGACAAACTGATCTGGGTCACGGGCAAAGGCGAGTTGATCATCGTTAAGGCCGATCCCACGGGATACCATGAGGTCGTCCGCGCCCAAGTCGCTCGAGGCAAAGTCTGGTCGACACCCGTGCTGCTCAACGGACGCTTGTACATCCGAAACTGGAAGGGCGAACTCCTCTGCCTCGATGTGAAGGGCACCGGGGGAGTCTCCTAGTCAATGGCTGGCCCTCCCCTGGTTTCCAAATTGGATTTCCAATACCGGAATGGTGGACTCCATTTTCCCCAACTGGGACTTTGGATGGATTCCCATCATCCGGTCCGAACGGGCGAGTGGGTTGTGGTTAGCCATGCCCACTCAGACCACACAGCGCGCCATTCCGCGGTCATCCTTACCGAGCCCACGCGCCGGCTGATGCGATCACGAATTTCCGGAACCCGAGCGGAGCGGGTGCTAGGATTCAACGAGTGTCTCCATCACTCCGAACTGGAGTCATCGAAGGCCCAGACGCCGTTCCGCCTCAGCTTGCATCCGGCGGGGCATGTCTTAGGCAGTGCCATGGCCCGCCTGGAGGTCGATGGGGATTCCCTGCTCTACACCGGGGATTTTAAACTCCGGGAGGGCCTGAGCTCCGAACGCTGCGAGCCAGTTCATGCTCGCACCTTGGTCATGGAAACCACCTATGGACGACCCCGGTACATCTTCCCGCCGACGGAGGAGGTGCTGGCTTCCGTGCTCCAATTCTGCTGGACCTCGCTCGATGCCGGAATCACCCCGGTGCTGGTGGCCTACTCTCTGGGCAAGGCGCAAGAGATCCTAGCCTCCCTTCTCAAAGCCAACCTACCCATCCAACTGCACGCCAGCTCAGCCAAACTGACAGAAATCTATGCAGACCTAGGATACCAGTTCCCCCGCTGGACGTTGCTGAATCCTGAGACTGCCCGTGGCCACGTAATCATCACGCCGACTGTTCGACCGCTGCTCTCAGCCCAACCTGGTATCGGGCCCCTCCGAATCGCATCGCTCAGCGGTTGGGCATTGGACCGCCGTTGGCCGACGACGGACGAAAACCAACCACGGTTCGCCCTCAGCGATCATGCTGACTTCCCAGACCTCGTGAAATTCGTCAAAGAGGTACGCCCCCAGCGGGTATTCACGCTCCACGGCTTCGCTGCCGATTTCGCCCGACACTTACGTCGCCAAGGGATGGAAGCCTACGCGCTCAGCGAAGACGACCAACTAGAACTCTCACTCTGATCTCCCCCCCGGATGGATCGCCCCCGGATGGCTAACCCATTAGCTTGAGAGATGGAGGTTCCGATTCAGAGATCCAGCATTGAACGATGTCTCCGTGCCCAGCCCGAGGACGGGATCAGTTGCCTACAGCAC
>JBDKKQ010000193.1:0-8109 GCA_039796015.1 Verrucomicrobiota bacterium | reverse complement strand
GGCGTCCAAACCCAGCTCTTCGCCGCAGAAAAAACCCACGCCTCTGTCACCGCCCGCCGCCGTGGGCCCAGCGACCGCGCCGACCACCGCCGCAACGACTCCAGCGACCGCCTCAGCGGCTCCGTCCAAGCCGGCACCCCGCACCGAAATCGCTCAGGTCCGGCGCCCCGCCCCGCCGCGCTACGTCCGACGTGCGATAGGGCTACTGCCTGCGGGCAATCGCACCGTGGCCGAACCGCACTTCCAGCAAGGCATTGGCGCCCATCAACGCCGAGACCTCATTAACGCGGCCGCCCAGTATCGTCGAGCCACCGAGGTCGATCCGTCCTTCCACGAGGCCTATCACAACCTCGCCCTAGTCGCCCTAGATCAGGGAGATGTGAATCTCGCTCTCGTCGCCTGTGAGCAGGCCCTGCTCCTCCGCCCCGCCGACTCCGAGTCGCGTCGCAATTTCGCCGTGGCGCTCAAGCAGGCCGGCTATCCCCAAGACGCCGCCGAGCAAATCGAACTGTTCCTCGCCGCCAAGCCCACCGAGACGGCGCTCCATCTGGCCGTCGCGGGCTTGTACGCCGGAGAACTGGAAGACCCGGCCAAGGCACGCAACCACTACGAATCGGTGCTGGCCCTCGAACCCAGCCACCCCCAGGCGGCAGCCATCCGTGGATGGTTGGCCTCTCATCCGAAATAGACCTTCACAACCGGGACCCCTGACCCACGACTCCCAGTGACTCCCGATTCCATCCCGCCACCGCTACCCGTGCCTCCGGCCTTCCCGGCCTCCGAACGTCAGGCGCAAGGCAAGTTTCACTGCCCGGCCTGCGGCGGAGAAACCACCTGGGATCCGTCGACCAAAACCCTCGTCTGCGCCTACTGCGCCACCCCTGCCAGCGAACACCCCGAGGCGCTGGTTCAGAAGGAGACAATCCGCGAGCACGATCTGGCCGAGGCACTCGAACAACTGCCCGACTCCGCGCGCGGTTGGAATCCCAAGGCCAGTTCCGTCCGCTGCCAAAGCTGCAACGCCATTTCGGTCTTCGAGGCCGAACAGGCAGGCAAGCGGTGCGATTTCTGCGGATCTTCGGCATTGGTGCCCTACCAAGAACTCCAGCAATCCATTCGGCCTGAAAGCCTGCTGCCCTTGCGTATCGCCGAGAGCCAGATCCGCGAGAGCATCCGCAAGTGGTACTCGGAACGTTGGTTTGCCCCGTCGAATCTCGGTCAACAGGCTCTCACCGATACGGTCCATGGCGTGTACCTGCCCTACTGGACCTTCGATGCGCACGCGGCGGCCCATTGGACCGCCCTCAGCGGCTATTACTATTACACAACTGAGTCCTACACCGACTCCAACGGACGCTCTCAGACCCGACAAGTCCGCCACACGCGGTGGGTCCCGAGCTCCGGCTCCTTAGCGCACTTTTTCGACGATGAACTGGTGCCGGGATCAAAGGGCGTGAAGTCAGACCTCCTGCGCAAAATTGAACCGTTTCCCACCGCTGAACTGGTGCCCTATCACGATGGGTTCGTCGCCGGCTGGACCGTAGAGCGCTATCAAATCGACCTCGTGGGGGCCGCGACCGCCGCACGCCAAGACATGGCCGATCAAGTTCGCTCGCTCTGCGCCCGCGAGGTTCCCGGAGACACGCACATGAATTTGCAGGTCTCCATTCAGTGGAGCGCTCAGACCTTCAAGCACATCCTCGTGCCCGTCTGGCTGCTGACCTACGACTACGGACGCAAGAGCTACCAGGTGGTGATCAACGGCTACACCGGAAACATCGCCGGAGAACGACCCTACAGCGTTCTCAAGATCTTCTTTGCGGTGCTGGCGGTGGTGGCCTTCATGGCGGCGGTGGCGTGGTACGCGGAGAACCAGAAATACCGCTGACAGTTCCGACCAATCCGCCTCAGACAGGCTCTCAGCCGGAACGATGCAGTTGGGAGAAAAGTGACGGCGTGGCCGATTCTTTCGCAGGACGAGGCATAGCGAGGCGCGGGCCAAGCTGAGACTCGTGCTTGAGGCCCATGGTTGAGACCCGAATCGAGCGAACAACGAAGCTCTTGCGGAAGAAGACGCAGCCAGCACCACCGATCCAACTCCAATCGTTCCGGCTCAGCGCCGCGGCATCACGCCCGCAAGCAGAGCGCCCGCCAAGGTGAACGCGGTCCATGCCGAGGCGGGGATGTAGAGTCCGAACTCGGCCAATCCATGGGTGAACCACCCGAGCAAGCCAATGAACACCGCCAACTCCAGGCGCTGACGGTCTGCCTCCGGCCACACCGGCCACCCGGCACCCGAAATTTGCGCCGGCCCCGCGGGCGATGCCTTCAGGGGCTGAGCCCCAAGGTCTTTTTCACGGGTGATTCGCCGACCCAAGGTCCAAAGCAGTCCCCCGATCCACGCCGTATAGAGGGCGAATCCGGGCAATCCGGAGTCGCTCGCCTGCTCCAGAAAATCGTTATGAACCAACCGAGCCATCTCCGATTCCGGGGCCTTCAGGCGGGCGTAAGGTCGCTGGAACGTTCCTGGTCCACTTCCCCAGAGCGGATGCTCCCAAGTGTTCTGCACAGCGGCTTTCCAGTAATCGGTTCTAGCCACGGCGCTGGTCGCCCCTTTGGCGAAGTAGCCGGCAAAGCGAAGTCCAAAAAGCCCCAGTCCACCGGCCAATAACAGCGCCACCCACGCCGCCTTGATTCGGGCTGAACCCGGCCGCAAGAGCAATGCGACCGCACCGACCCCGATCGCCACTAACCAACCGGCCTTAGAACCCGTCCAATACAGGGTCAGGAGTCCCAGTAGACCAAAGCTACCCACCACCAAGCGCCGGACCGAGGCTTTTAGGGTGCCGCTCACCGTTGCCAGCACCGCCAAGGAGGCCGGCAAGAGCAACAGAATCATTCCAGCCAGCGCATTCGGATAAACCATCGTGCCGTTCACACGCGCCCGCTTCATCTTGTCGAGGATGACCGGATTGGCAATTTCCACGCCGTTGGTCTGAATGAGCAGAAGATTGGCCCTCAATTCCGCCAACGACGACTCCGTGAAATTAGTCCAACCCGTCGCCTGCCCTTCGAGCAACACCTGATAATCTTGGCGCAATTCGAAGAGGTGCTGTTGGGCGGCCCTATTGAGGCAGAGTCCGAAACCGGCGATGAGTCCGACCCAGAGCCAACCGCTGCGCAGCGCCGGACCCAACACCAGGAACCCAAGGCTGTAGCAGGCCAGGCAACCGGCCAGTTGAGGGAGCGTCAACCCGGTGAGCACCGGATCGATCGAACGGCCCGCCGCCAACGACTGCCACGCCATCCAGATGGCCGGCAAGATGAGCAAGAGTGCTGGAATGCGGCGACCCCGGAACGACTCCATCGGCTTGGAAGTCATCACTCCGACCACGACGAGCACCATAAGCAACGGCGGGGCCAGGCGCGACGGCCACGGATGCTGAAACCACTCCGCCGCATCCCGGGGCATGGGGATTTGCGCATCGAGAATAACGGGGTTGCCCCACTTCAGAATGCAAAGCCCCAAGAATGCACCGAAAATCAGGGCAAAGAAACGCAGGGCTTCCGGACTAGAAGAACGGGTGGGAGTTGCTGGGCCATTCACAAGGTCAACCTCAGTAGACCGACTTCCAGGGCCAAGGCCTCCTGAACATTGGTGTGGAGGAGTCGCTGGGTGCTTTCCCAACTCTCCAGATTATTTTGCGCCTGGGCCACCTTGAGGCGGGCAGCCACGGCCTCCGTGGCGGATTCCAGCGTAGGAAAGAAGGCCGATTCACCCGTGACTCCGCAAACCCGCAGCCACACGTCGCGCAGCCAGGCCTGGAGACCCGCCAGGTATTCTCCGCGACGCCGACGGTACTCGGCCTCGATGGCCGCGGTCAGGGCGTCCTCCCACTGCTCCTTTTGGACCGGTGTGGCATCCGGGTACTTGGCTAGCGGCGAGGTCGCAGTCAATTGCTCTTCGATTACCTCACGCGCCGCCGCCAGCGATTCGAGCAAGGTGCCCAGGAGTTGATAGCGAGCCAGGACCCCGGTCGAACCCGGTGCGGCTTTACGCGCGAAATCGGTGACCCATCGACCGACCTCATCACCCGCTCGAAAGGGCCTCACACCGAAGCTGACCCGTTGGCATCGGGAAAGGATGGTCTCCAGCAACCGGCTCGGCTCGGTGGTCAGGAGAATTAGCACGGAACCGGCCGGCGGCTCCTCCAGGGTCTTGAGAAAGATATTGGCCGCTGACGTGTTCATGCGATCAGCCCCGGCAAAGATCACCATCTTATGAAACCCCTGCATGGGTTTGAGAGTGATCATGCGGACGATCTCGCGCGTCTGGTCAGCGCTGATTTGGCGGGACTTGTTCTCCGGACGCACCCAGGTGACGTCGGCATGATTGCGCGCGGCGATCCGACGGCAGTTGGGGCACTGGCCACAGGGAGCCATGGGGGTACCGCCCGGGGATCGTTCCGGAGGCGAGGAGCAGTTCAACGTCTGGGCCAACGCCTCCGCCCCCACCTCAAGCGAATCCAGGTCATCGCCAATAAAGAGATACCCATGGGCCAGGCGATCCCGCGACAGGCTTCGCCGCAGGAGTTCCCAAGCTTTGGACGAGGCAAGATCCGAATCCATGGATGCAGGCTACGGAGTTAACGCAGTGGCTACTTCTTGGCCATTTCCTTGGCCCAACTGTCCTTGAGTCCCAGGGTCCGGTTGAAGATCAGCGGCACCGAGGTCGGTGCGACGCCCGTCGGGGAATACGGCACATCCAGGGTAAAATATCCCACGCGCTCGAACTGAAAGCGGTCGGTTTGGCGGGCTTCAGCCAGGGACGGCTCCAGCAAAGCGGTGATGGTGTGAGAGCTCTCGGGGTTTAGCACCGACTTGAAATCTCGCCCGTCGGCCTCCGGTGCCTCTTCGGTGAACAACCGGTCGTACAGACGCACCTCAGCCCGAATGGCATGGGCGGCACTGACCCAATGGATGGTGCCCTTGACCTTTTTGGCGGCATTGGCTCCGCCGCTGCGGGTCTCAAGATCGGCGGTGCAGCGCAGTTCGACCACCGCACCGGCGGCATCTTTGACGACTTCGTCACAGCGGATGATGCAGGCGTATTTGAGGCGCACCTCACCGCCCGGACGCAGCCGGAAATACTTCGGCGGCGGCACTTCCATGAAGTCGTCGGAGTCGATCCACAGCTCGCGGGTAAAGGCGATCTTGCGCGTGCCCAACTCAGGATTGGACGGGTTATTCACCGCATCGAACCAGTGGGTTTCGCCCTCGGCGATGTTGGTCAACACCACCTTGATGGGCCGCAGCACGGCCAGACGGCGCAAGGCCACGAGGTTCAGGTCATCGCGGATACAGCTCTCGAACACCGACACCTCGGTGAGGCCGTTGTACTTGGTCACGCCGATGGCGGCGGCGAAGGCGCGCAACGCCTCGGGCCGAACGCCCCGACGACGCAGGCCACTCAAGGTCGGCATGCGCGGATCATCCCAACCGCTGACCAGGCCTTCTTCGACAAGCTGCAGCAACTTGCGCTTGCTCATCACCGTGTAGCCGAGACTCAGACGGGCGAACTCAATCTGGCGGGGCAGCGTGCGCGGGAGGTCGAGCGACTGAAGCACCCAATCGTAGAACGGCCGATGGATCTCGAACTCGAGCGTGCAAATGGAATGGGTGATGCCCTCCAAATAATCGCTGATCGGATGGGCGTAATCGTACATCGGGTACAGGCACCAACGGTCTCCAGTCCGGTGGTGCGTGGCATGGCGGATCCGGTACAGGGCCGGGTCACGCAAATGAATGTTCGGCGACGCCATGTCGATGCGCGACCGAAGGGTGCGGGTGCCGTCTGGGAACTCGCCCTTCCGCATGCGCTCGAACAAATCGAGGTTCTCCTCCACGGAGCGCTCGCACCATGGGCTAGGCTTGCCGGGCCGCTCGGGCACACCCCGGTACTCAGACATCTCTTCCGGGTTCAGGTCGCACACGTAGGCCTTGCCCCGTCGGATGAGTTCCACCGCGAAGGCGAGCATTTGCTCGAAATAATCGGAGGCGAAGAACGGCTCGAGCGTTCGGCCCGAGGCCTCCGAGGTCAGCACCGCGGACCCGCTCACATCGCCGGGCACCTTGCGGCCCAGTCGATCGTCGGCCCAACCGCCTATTAGCCAATCGACATCGGCCTGGATGGACTCGACGTACTCGACCTCTTCCTTGGTGGGATTGGTGTCGTCCATCCGCAGGTTGCAGCGTCCGTGCGTCTCCCGGGCGATGCCGAAGTTGAGGCAAATGGACTTCGCATGGCCGATGTGCAGGTAGCCATTGGGCTCCGGCGGAAAGCGGGTGACGCTGAGCGGGTGCTTCCCGGACTGGAGATCTTCCGCGACGATATCGCGGATGAAGTCTGCCGGGGCGGGAGGCGGCGTGGGTTCAGATTCCGACATACAGGTTCTTCACAAGAGTCTTACGGCCACCCCGGGGGAAGTCGAGAACCTCGGAAGGTAGCACAGAGCAAACCTGCGGCCTCAGGAGTCTTGTTTCCGCGGCCTGTTCACCTCAAATGCATCCTCGGTGATGCTCCGCGGATCAGGCCTGCGTTCGCAGGGAACGTGGCTGAGCGGCTGTTTTTGGCACTCCGCGCCAACCGGAATCAGGATGTTCAGGTTCCAGCGCTCACTCCGGTGAGAGACGGATGCTTCTCTGGAGACTGACTGCCATTGCCAACTTGCTGGGTTGCCAAACTGTCAGAAATCGTGGCCTGCCCCTCATTCCCCGATGCCCGCTATTTTTCTAACAACTTTGCCAACAGAAACGCCTGGCTGTCGGCATACTGCTCAGACTTTGAATAACCCGGTATCACCAGATGGCACTCGTGTCCCACCTGGTCTGATTTCTTCTTCAGCTTAACCCCGAAAATTGGGTGATGAATGCCGTGCCCAGCATCTCGCGCAGGGAAATCCATCTCTGCGCTGCAGGTCATAAACAACGGGGGATCTTGGGCGTCGACGTGATTTATCGGCGAAAACTCCTCGTAGGTTTTGCGGTGCTTGGCGTCATTTTGCAGCGCCGCAGCAAGGGTGCTCTCCCCGACCGCGAGGTAGATCATGGGATGCTGCAACACCATGGGCCCTAACCAACCTTCAATCACTTGGGGATCAATGGAGGTCTGACCCACCGTCACCGCAGCAGCACAAACACGGGAGGATTGACGCTGCACCAGATCCGCCGCCTTGGGATCGGCGAGGTCATCATGCAACAAGATCCACATCGCAGTGCAGGCACCCGCACTCGGTCCGGTTAAGGCGATGCGACGAGGATCTAGCTTCCATTCGATGGCCTTGGATCGAATAAACTGAATCGCCCGCGCCGCATCGTGAACGGGCGCCGGCAGCGGGTCCTGCGGCACCAGTCGGTAGTTCATCGCCACACAGGAAATACCCCGTTTTAAGAAAGGCTCGAACTCAGGCATCTTCTGGCTCTTGTCGCCCGTCAACCAGCCGCCTCCGTGGATGTAAACTAACACGGGTCGGGGCCTATCGCCCTTAGCCTGCCAAAAATCGAGCACCTGCCGGGAGTGCTTTCCGTAAGCCACATTCGCACGGCTGATGGCCGGTTGTTGCCCGGCATCCAGCCCGGTGACCGACTCGGACCCCGCCCAAAAAAGGGCCCAGGCCGATAAGACTCGTCTCATAACTAAGGGGATCGGCATGGCGTTGAGTGGCGGGTGAGGAAACAGCGATAGCTCATCCCTTGCCTGAGTGCCCGTTTTTTGTGCCAACCAACGAACCTCAGGACTCGTCGAACCCAACTAAGCCGCTGGGCTTTAGTGCTTCTGTTCGCCCCCGTCACTTCGCGGCGTCCAGGAAATCGACGGTGGCGCTGAGTTCGGGGGTGAGGAAGCGGTCGGGCTCCAGGATTTGCACCTTCACTTGCACGGTGCCCTTGGCGCGGTTGGCCTCGGGCGCAATCTCGGCGACCTGCCCCTCGTAACGCTTGTCAGGATAGGAGACCGGCGAGATGACGCAGCGTTGGCCCAGCGAGACGCGGGCCAGCTTGGATTCGTCGATATCCACCTCGATTTGGAGGTCTTGGAGGTTGGCCACGGCC
>JBDKKQ010000192.1:0-2555 GCA_039796015.1 Verrucomicrobiota bacterium | reverse complement strand
AGGCCTGTCCCGATTTCCGGCCATCCTCGGCGTTGCCTCGCGCCGGGCTTCTCGCATGCTCTGCGCCCCGACCGCATGACCGACCCGCGCATTGATGAACTCCGGCAACTGTTGCCGTGCTGTATGCTCTCGGACTGGGTTCGACTGGGAGCGCGCGCGGCCCGGTGGGTGAGGGAGGGTCGGCCCGTGGGCGAGGGGGCTCATCCGCTGGATCGTCTTCTGGAGCAGGCTCGCACTTCCATCGAACGCCGAGAGTATCGAGCGCAGACCATGCCGCGCCCGGAGTACCCGCCGGGGCTGCCTATATCCGCCCGCAAGGAAGATATCGTGGCCGCGATTCGGGCTCATCAAGTGGTAGTCATCGCCGGTGAAACGGGGTCGGGCAAAACGACTCAAATCCCCAAAATGTGCCTGGAAGCCGGCCTGGGCGCACGGGCGATGATCGGTTGTACGCAGCCCCGGCGGGTGGCGGCACAGTCCATCTCCCGGCGAATTGCTGAGGAACTCAATGTGTCCTGGGGTCGCGAGGTGGGCTGTAAGGTCCGCTTCGATGATCGATCCGGCTCGGACACGGTCATTAAGCTAATGACCGACGGCATGCTCCTCGCCGAGGTGCAGGGGGATCCGACCCTCGCCGAATACGAGGCCATCATCATCGATGAGGCCCATGAGCGATCGCTCAATATTGATTTTCTCTTGGGACACCTGAAGAACCTCCTGGCCCAGCGCCCGGACCTGAAGGTGATCATTACCTCGGCCACCATCGACACGGTGGCTTTCTCTAAGGCGTTCAACGACGCGCCCATCATTGAGGTGTCTGGCCGCACCTTCCCGGTGGATGTGGAGTACCGCCCGCCCGGGGGCGAGGGGGCTTCGTCGGATCCGGCCGACACCGATTTCGTCGATGCGGCCGCCCGTGAGTGTGAGCGCCTCTTCTATGAGACGGGTGTCGGGGATGTGCTCATCTTCTTGCCGGGTGAGCGGGATATTCGCGAATGCGCAGACTTAATTGAAGGGCGACTGGGCTCTGAGGCCGAGGTGGTTCCGCTCTTCGGGCGGCTCAGTTCCGGCGATCAGCAACAGGTTTTTAGTCCGTCTTCGAGGCGAAAGGTGGTGATCGCCACCAACATCGCCGAGACCTCGCTGACCATTCCGGGCATCCGCTTCGTGATCGACTCCGGGTTGGTTCGGATGAGTCGTTACAACCCCCGCACCCGCACCCGCCGACTGCCGGTTGAGGGGGTGTCGCAGAGCAGTGCCAACCAGCGGAAAGGGCGCGCCGGCCGTATCGAGGCAGGTGTTTGCATCCGACTTTATTCCGAGGAGGACTTCGAGTCCCGAAGCCCCTTCACTCAGCCGGAGATTCAGCGGGCCAATTTGGCTGAGGTTATCTTGCGGATGAAGGCCTCACGCTTGGGAGACATCGAGACCTTCCCCTTTCTCAATCCACCGGCCCCGATGGCCATTAGTGGTGGCTACTCGCTTTTGCAGGAATTGGGTGCCTTGGATGAACAGCGCGAATTGACCCCGTTGGGTCAGGACCTGGCCCGACTCCCCATTGACCCCACATTGGGTCGGATGCTCCTCCAGGCGCAAACTGAGCACGCGGGTCGAGAACTCCTAATCATCGCTGCCGGTCTCAGTATTCAGGATCCGCGCGAACGTCCGCTCGACCAACGCGAAGCGGCCGACAAGGCACACCGCCGTTTCATGCACTCCCAGTCTGACTTCTTGTCGCTGCTGGGACTTTGGAACGGGGTGCATGACCAGTGGGAATCACTCCGCACTCAGGGGGCTCGGCGGAAGTTTTGCCGCCAGCACTTCCTTTCCTACCTCCGCATGCGTGAATGGCAGGACTTGCACGCGCAGTTGCAAGGGGCCTTGGAAGATCTCGACGGAGTGAAGCTCAACGAACGTCCGGCCGATGAGGACGCGGTCCATCGTTGCATCCTGGCCGGGCTTTTGGGGCATGTGTCCGTCCGCCAAGAGCGCAACCAATACAAGGGCGTCGGCAATCGGATGGTGGCTGTGTTTCCAGGATCGGTGCTGTACGACCGACCTGAGCGCTCCCCAAGACAGGATCGTCGTCCGCCCCCTGCAGGCACTGCTCCGGGCAAGCCCGAGAAGTCGCGTCAGCCGGCTTGGATGGTTTGCGGCGAAATCGTTGAAACCTCTCAATTCTTCGCCCGAACGTTGGCGGGAATTGATCCCCAGTGGATCGTTCGCTTGGCGCCGCATCTCTGCAAGGTGACCCACCTGAACCCGCATTGGAGTGCCAGTGCTGGCCGGGTGATGGTCGAGGAGAAAACCACCTTCCATGGCCTGGAGGTCTTTGCCCGTAAGATCGCTTACGGAAATATTGCGCCCCGCGAAGCCACGGTCCTTTTCATCCGGTCGGCGCTGGTCGAAGACGATCTTTTGCCGCCGGCCCTCTCAGGACGAAACGACGATTTTGACGGCAATGATGAACGGGCCGTAGTGCGGGCCATGCAAACCTCGGCGCCGTCGGCAGAGCCGGGGTTTATGGCGGCCAATCGTGCGCTGCGCGAAAAGGT
>JBDKKQ010000191.1:0-6973 GCA_039796015.1 Verrucomicrobiota bacterium | reverse complement strand
CGGGCCTCGTCCTTCAGGTAGGCGAATTCGCGGCTGGCTTGGATGCCTTCAACGGCGTCGCGGTGCTGTTGAACCACCCCGAGGGTACTGGCCACGTTGTCTTTGGCCGTCGTCTTGGCGACGCCTCCGCAAGAGGAGTCATGGTAGCCCGGAAAGGCGCCTTGGATGGCCGACATGTCGGCGCTCTGTTCGTAGGCATGTCCGGTCATGATGGCCGTGAGGGCGCCAGCCAGTGCCCGACCCTCGTCGGAGTCGTAGGCCAGGCCGTAGCTCATGATGAGGGAGCCGAGGTTCGCATAGCCCAAGCCCAGTGTGCGGAACACGTGGGAGTTCTCGGCGATCATCTGGGTCGGATAGCTGGCGTTGTCCACCAGGATCTCCTGAGCCGTGATGTAAATGCGGACCGCGGCCTTGAAGCGTTCGATGTCGAACTGCCCGTCAGTCTTCTTGAACTTCATCAAGTTCAGGGAGGCGAGGTTGCAAGCCGTGTTGTTGAGGAACACGTACTCCGAGCAGGGGTTGGTCGAGTGGATCGGCTCGGTGCCCTTGCAAGTGTGCCACTTCTGGATCGCGCCGTCGTATTGCAGGCCCGGGTCGCCGCAAACCCAGGTGCCTTCGGCGATCTGGTCGAGCAATCGGGAGGCGTCTTTCTTCTCGAGGGGCTTGCCGGTCACGGTGGAGAGGGTCCACCACTCCTTACCGTCGATCGCCGCTTGCATGAACGAGTCGGAAACACGCACCGAGAGGTTCTCGTTCTGGTACATCACCGAACCGTAGGCCTCGCCGTTGAACGAGCCATCATAGCCCTGCTCAATGAGCGCCCAGGCCTTCTTTTCTTCTTTGGCCTTGGCCGTGATAAACTCCTCCACGTCACCATGGGTGTCGCGGATGGTGTTCATCTTGGCGGCACGACGGGTCTTTCCGCCGGACTTCACCACGTTAGCTACCTGGTCATAGACCTTGAGGAAGCTCATCGGACCGGACGGACGTCCGCCGCCGGAGAGTTTTTCGCGGCTGGAGCGAATCGGGGTCAGGTCGGTGCCGGTGCCAGAGCCGTACTTGAAGAGCATGGCCTCTGAGTAGGCCAGTTCCATGATGCTCTCCATGTTGTCTTGGACCGACTGGATGAAGCACGCGCTGGCCTGCGGGTACTCGTACTGGGTGGGAGCGCGGCGGGCCACCTTGGCCTTGCGGTCCCAGAACCAATTGCCCCGGTCGCTGCCCTTGCCGACCTCGTACTGGTGATAAAGCCCTACGTTGAACCAGACCGGGGAATTGAAGGCCCCGTATTGGTTGACGCACAGCCAGGTCAACTCGTCGTAGAACACCTCGCCGTCTTCTTTGCTGAAGTAGCCGTCGGCCACACCCCAGTCCGCGATGGTCCGGGTCACCCGATGGATGAGTTGTTTGACCGACTTTTCCCGCTCCGCCTTGGCCGGATCTCCGTAAAAATACTTGGAGCAGACCACCTTGGTGGCCAAAACGGACCAATTCTTAGGAACCTCAACCCCTTCTTGCTTGAATATTGTCTTACCTGAATCATCGGTGATCTCTGCGGTGCGGCGGTCCCATTCGATTTGGTCGAATGGCTTGACCTTTGCGTCGCTGAACACCCTCTGAATGGGCAATTTGCCCGAAGAGGACAGGGAAGCCTTGGACGCGGACGCCTTAGGCGACGAGCCTCGGAGGTTGGCCTTGATGGTGGCCTTGTTTTTTGCCGACCGGCGGGAGGAAGCCGGGGCCGATGAAACGACGGAATCGCGGGCGTCGAGCATAGCCAGGATAGGGAGTTCTAGGATTAAATATTGAGTTGAATGTCTTGGACCAATCAGGCCACTCCCACTTGGGTTTCCACTTGGGTTTCCACTTGGGGTAAACTGATTCGCTGAAAACGTCTGATTTCATCCGAAAAAACGGGTTTTAATTCGTTTTCTTTGGCTTCGCTTCAGTTGTTTCCGGCCCAACGGGTTGGGGCGGAGAAAGAACTTACCCCCATATCTTGTGGTTACAAGCCGCTTCTCCACAAAAAACTACGTTCTCGTTAAACCCAAAGAAACTCGCGTTTGTTACGATTGTAAACGTGCGGAAGTCAGCCCTTGTAAAGTCGTTTTTCAACGATCAAATCGAGGGGCTGAACTCTTGCTGCGGTGCGCTCTCGGCGACGCCCCTTCCAGTCGCCTCAAAAAAAGGCAAAAAATACCGTTGTCTGAGGCCTGAAATTCATTGCGCAGCCCGGTTGGATTGAAGCGAGGCTCGGGCTCAAAGGCCTTGTTTCCCCGCTTTGCCGCCGGCTTCCGACACAGTAGCTTTGCAGTCGACCGATATGATCCGCTCGTTCGCCTTCACCACCGCCGGACGGCTCCATTCACGGGACATCGATTTGTTCCTGATGCCGACCCTCTTGGCGGACACCAATCTCTTCCTTTGGGTGGATCTGGAGGACGCGTCCCCGGAAGACACCCGCAAGTTGTTGGAGGGTGTGTTCCACTTCCATCCACTCTCAGTGGAGGACTGCATCAACGTGAGCCCTTCGCCGAAGGTCGAGACCTACGAGCCCAAGGAGGACGACCGTTTTAATCCCTACTTGTTCATGGTCATTCACGCCGTGGACTACAGCCGCAAGGACGGGGCCTTCGCGACCAGTGAGCTGAATTTCTTCCTCGGGAAGAACTTCCTAGTCACCTACCACGCGGTGCCGCTGCGAAGTATTGCCGTCATCGAGGAGCGTTGCTTGCGCAGCACGGTTCACGTGGCGCGTGCGCCCGATCGTGTGGCCCATGCGCTGCTCGATTCACTGGTCGACAACTACAAACCGGCTCTGGAGGAGCTCAGCATGGAAATCGCCGACCTCGAGACCGAGGTGCTCGAACGACCCGATCCGGCCACGTTGCAGCAAATCCTTAAGGTGAAGAAGGAAGTGCTGCACCTGATCCAGATTATCGGCCCGCAGCGCGAGGTGCTGCAGCGCTTTGCTCGGGGTGAGTTTAAGCTGATCCGAGCCCATTTGGTGCCCTACTACCGCGACGTGTACGACGGGCTCTTCCACATCGGCGAACTGGCCCACGGGTATATGGATTCCCTCTCGGGCATTCTCCAGATTTACCTCAACATGTCGGCCAATCGGACCAGCGAGATCGTGAAGGTGCTCACCATGATCACCATTATTACGACGCCGATGACCCTCATCGCCTCGTGGTACGGCATGAACTTCAAGGGCATGCCCGAGATCGATCAACCCCATGGCTACGTTTTTGCCATCGTGCTGACGCTCATCACCACCGGGTTGACCTTCATCTATTTCCGGCAAAAGCGATGGCTCTGAATAGGCGCAACCGGGTCAAATCCGGCTTCCTCGACAAGGCCCTGGGGCATCTCGGACGCTTCGATCCCAGTGGTCTTCAGAGTGTCGTACAACGGTTGGCCAAGGAGAGGGAGTTCCTCGAGAGCCTCTTCAACACCATCGACTCTGGAATTATCGTCACCGACGACCAGGGGCGCATGGTGTACTTCAACCTCATGGCCACCCGCATGCTGGGCATCCCGCCGGAGACCGCCGAGGAGGAACCGGTCACGCGTTACCTGCCCGATTTGGACTGGGCCCACATCTCCGCCCTCGACCGAGCCGGTGGCCACGGGATGTTTCGGACCGAGTTCGAGGTGGAATACCCCCGGCATCGGTTGATCCGACTAAACGTCCGACCCCTCGACGGTGCGGCGCCGGGGAGTTCTGGACTCGTCCTCGTGCTCAATGATGCCACCGAAGCTCGGCAGGCCACTTCTGAGGCGGTCGAGGCCGAACGGGTCCATGCGCTGACCCTCTTGGCTGGCAGCTTGGCCCACGAGATCGGTAATCCCCTCAATGCACTGCACATTCATCTCCAGCTCATGGCCCGCGAAGTGCGCAAGCTTCAGCGCATCGAGGGCGTACCGGATTTGAAGGAGGCGGTCGATCGGCTCGGGGGTTTCCTGGGCGTGGCGACCGGCGAGATCGATCGACTCGACTACATCATCACCGAGTTCCTCCAGGCTCTTCGTCCGTCGGTGCCCAAGCTTCAGGCCGGCTCCCTCAATGACACGGGGCAGGAGACCCTGGCTCTGCTCCGGCCAGAGCTCGAAGATCGAGGTCTGAAAGTGGTCAGCGAACTGGCCTCTGGCCTGCCAGCGGTGCTCTTCGACCCGGCCCAGCTCAAGCAGGTGCTGGTCAACCTCATCAAGAACGCCATGCAGGCCATGCCGCCGCAGGGAACCCTCACCGTGCGCAGTGGTTCTACGCAGGAGGCAGTATGGATGGCGGTCAGCGATACAGGTCCAGGCATCCCACCTGAGCAGTTGAACCGTATTTTCGAGCCGTTCTACACCACCAAGAATAAGGGGACGGGCCTGGGCTTGCTCATCGTCCAGCGTATCATCCGTGACCATGGCGGCCGGATCGAACTGGAAAGCACCGTGGGCAAGGGTACCACCTTCAAGCTTTGGCTGCCTCTGCGGGATCGCCGCCCACGCATGATTGCCTCGAGCACGTCGGCCACCTGACCCGAACCGATCTGAGTGCCTACAGGGCGAGGGCGTTATAGGGAAAGGGCGTTTTCCGCGAAAAAGCCGGCAAGCCCGGGTGAGGGCGTTGCCGGCTTCGATTCCGACGCGTCTGTTCAGTGGAACGCGATGATCGAATCCCCCAGTTTGTGGATGGTTCCGATAATCTCCGAGCGCATCTCCGCGCCGTCAGCCGCGTTCAGGGTGAACTTCACGCTGTACTGATCGGCCTTGGTGAGACCGTCGATGGCCAGAAAGACGCTCTTGCCGTCCACGGACAAGGTCGCTGACTTCACTTCCAGCTTGTCGTGCCCGTCCTTGCCGGGGTTCTTGATCGACAGTTCCGGGGAGCCGTAGCCGCCGCTGTAGCGGTAGTTCCAGAGTTCCACGGAATAGTTGGCCGCATCCTGGGCCACTTCGGTTTTGAGTGGGGTGCTGAAGGTGATCTTCAGCCCGTTCTTGGCTGCGTGGGCCTTGAGGGCCGTGTGGACCGGGTGGCCCGTGTAGCGGACGCGGAAGAACCCGCCGTCGCGGGTGGCGGCATTCTGCCAACCCTTGAGTCCGGCCAGATAGAGTTGGCCGTCCTTGGGGCTGAAGCGCCCGCGCATGATGCCGCTCTGGAACTTGAGCCCGAAGGGTACCAGCGAGGCCTGAGTGGTACCGCCAACGGTGTCCATGCCCACGCCGTACAGCAGGCACTTGCCGTAGCTCATGAATAGCGGCGAACCCTTCCAGGGTCCCCACTTGTCGCTGGTGACATACACCTGACCACCGCTGGAGTTGTCCCAGCGCATGGGCAACCACGCGATGGGCTCGTCATAACCGGTGGGAACGGGCATGGCGCTGTCCCAGCCCTTGAGCTTGTTGGCCTTACGGGCCTCGGGATCGCTCGGATTGACGCGGATTTCGCGGCCATCCGGGTACTTGAGCGTGAGCTCGCGCTGGGCGGCCGGAACCATGCCCATGAAGGAACCGGGGCGGACCAAGTTCAGCTTCGAGGAGGGCATCCAGTGGCCCTGGTTGTCGCCGACCAGCACCGTGTCGTCGGGTCCGACGGTCATGCCGTTCGGGGCCCGCAAGCCGGTGGCGAAGACTTCCATGTGCTTTCCATCGGGCGACACCTTGAGGATCGTTCCCTGATGGGGGGAACTCACACTGGGTTCCCACGGTGCGCCCTTGGCGTAGTAGAAGTTGCCCTTCGAGTCGGTGTGTAAATCGAGGACGAACTCGTGGTAGTTGGGTGTGACGACCGTGTCGTTGTTGAAGTTCTCGTACAAGTCGGCTTCGCCGTCCTTGTTGAGGTCCTTCAGCCGGGTGATTTGGTCACGGCCGGCCACATAAATCTCACCCTTCACGACCTTGAGTCCGAGCGGCTGAAACAGACCCGAAGCGAAGCGCTTCCAGGTGAGCTTATCGAGCTTCTCATCGAGGCCCGAGACGATCCACACGTCGCCGTGGAAGGTGCAAACTGCGGCCCGTCCATCGGGCAAGAAGTCGAAGCCCCCGAGGAAGGTGCTCACCCGGTAGGGATTCGGGAACGGCTCGGTGATGGTGTCCACCACGTAGCTGCCATCGCCGCCGCCGGTGTTGAGCTTGCCCTGAGTCGACACAGTCTCGGTCCAGTGGGCCGGACCGCCTTGGGTCAGCTTGCGGAGGTCAGCGGCCTTGCCGGCCAGCTTGGGCAGGGCGTCTCCAGAGGTAATCGCGATGCGGAAGGCCGATCCGGCGCGGGCCTTGGCCAGCGTGAAGACCACCTGTCCGTCACGCACCTGCAAGGCACCCTGGACTTCGGGTTCGACCGAGATGGCCAGCGACGTGCCCTTGGCGGCATCGCGCAGCACCAGGTGGTTGTTGCCGGTGTTGCTTGCGACCGCATCAGTCGGGGCCTTGGCGATGACGATCTGGCCGCCGCGGATCGATCCGAGCGGCTGGATCGTGCGCACGATAACCGGCTTGTCGGCATTGCCCTCGAGCGAGGGGCTTTCCAGCACCTCGATGCCGCCCACGGTGTACTTCAGCACCACTTGGTTGCCATGCAGGTAGAGACCTTCGTAGTGGGCCCAGTCCTTGGGCAGTGGTCCTTGGTGGTCTTTGCGCGCATCGGTGATGCTGCCGTGGGAGTCCGACCAACCCGGACCCATCGCGGTGTCGAACACGATGTTCGTGCCCTTCACCGAGGGGGGCGGCGGCCACTCAATCTTGGTCAGGGTATTGCCGAATTCGAGGAATTCGCCGGTCCAGGCTACCGACAACCGCAGCGTGTCTAGGTCATAGACCACGTGGCTGCGTTGATCAGTGCCGAGGTTAATGGCCAGGCCTTTCATGGCCGCGGCGCCGCCCTTGCCGCGCAGGACCGTGCCGGACCAAAACGGCCCGCGAATGGGCCCGGTGGCCGGGGCCTGCGCCACAAGGCTCGAGGGCAGGAGCGGCAATGCCGCCG
>JBDKKQ010000190.1:0-5461 GCA_039796015.1 Verrucomicrobiota bacterium | reverse complement strand
CCCAAAGTGCCCTTCACAGTGAGGAATTCGGGCAGCGGAGCATAGGCGGCATTGGCCGGTGTGGAGGCATCAAGCAACACGGCCTTCTCGGCAATTTTCCGGGATAAGGCGATGGTGACCGGGATGTTGATCGGAGAATTGGTGAGAACGGGCGCGAAGCGCAGGCCGCCCCGGGCGTCGATCCGCAGGGCAGCGCTTTGAACACGGGCCGTTTTGAGGGACACGGCGCCGTTGCCAATGTCTGCCGAGAGGTCAATGACATCGAGCGGTTCAGTCTCCAAATCATCCACCCACGAACCGGTCTTCGCCGGCGCGCCTCCGGTCAATTGTCCGATCCAGCCACCGACTTGAGCGGCTGGGTTCTGGATGAGTTTCGGCAGCGCGGTCACGACATTGATAACGGTCCGGATGAGGGGAGTCTTGGTATCGCCCAACTTGAGATTGAGATTGGTGGCGGTGAAGGCGAAGCCGCCGTTGAGGTTCGAGGACAAGGAAGCCCCAGTCACACCGGCACCACGGATGTTGGCGTTGACCAAAAGGGAGCCATGAATTTGTCCCTTCCGTTCCGGAGTGAAGCTGTTGACGAATGGTTCCAGCGAAAGGCGGTCGATGCGCAATTGGGTGTCATAGCGGTAGCCGGGCACGCCGACATTCGCGGTGACCTTGGCCGTGATCGGAGCTCCGTTGACTTTGAGAGAGAGCGGGTCGATGGCGATGACCGAGTCCTTGAGGCTGATACGTGCTTTCCAATCGGCGATCTCGATTTCTCGGAGGAGGAGTTTCGCGATGTTCACGTCTACTGACAGTTGGCGCAGAGGCAGCGTGATCGGGGCCGGTTCACTCGGTTCGGCAGAGGTGGCTGCCGGTTTGGAAACCACGTCGACCGGTGCCGGAGTCGCGTTGGTTTTTGTGGGGCCCGCGAGCAGGTTGTAAAGCGGCGTCAGGTCCAAGCCGTCACTTTGGATAGAAAGGGCGCTGGGAGCTGCGTTGGTGGCCAGATCCACAGTTCCCTTGAGGACCAGTTGGTTCGGTGCCAGGGCTGTTTTACCCAAATCGAGGCGAAGGTTCTTGAGGTCGATTGCCGAGCCTCGTTGAGCCACATCGAGAGTCAGACCCAATGCAAAGGGCGTATTGGGAACCGATCCGGAGGGGTCGTTGACCACGAGCCTGCTCACTCCCAAGTCGGTTTGAAGGGAGAAGTCACCGCCCTTGAGCAGGCTGACCTTGCCGTTCACATCGAGCGAGACCGAGACGAGGTTCTTCGGCGCTAGTGCGGCCGCGACAAAGGGGCCGATAGCGCGTTCATTGAAGTCGATGGTCTTGAAGGCGAAATCCCCAATTTTCTGAGCGAGGTCGTATCGGCCGCTGGCTTCAAGCATCCCCCCAAGGCCCGGGCCGCTCTGTGCGGTGAGTTGGAGTTTTTGGAGGTTGAGGGTGTTGCCAGAAAGGTCGGCTATCAGGCTGATGGCCGACTGATAGTCTTGGAGACGCAATTCGCCGAAGTGGCCGGTCAAGCCGGCCAGAACGACGTCGGTGGCCAAGTTGGTCACGCCGGGTTTCGCATCGAGCTTCCCGTTGATTTTCAGGGTGCCTGCAGAGAATGAAGCAGTATCGATAGGGAATGTTTCCAGCAGCGCGGGAATCTGGAGTTCCCCATTAAACTCGGCGCGGGATTCTTGGCGCTCCGTATTGTGTCCGGCCGATGCTTTGAGGGTCACGAGATCGCGGCCCGAGCGCTGGAGATTCAAATCCAGGGTCTTAACGTTGAGGTTCTTGAATTCAGCCAACGTGGCGTCGGTGCTGAGTTTCACTTGCAGTCCACGGATCGATTTTCCGGCGACCGCCAGAGTGAGATCATCGATGACGGTTTGCAGGGCGGCTTGGATATCCTTGCCATCCCGAGCTGCACGAACGGTGAGTTGAGCCGAGACCGTAGCCGACGGCAGATTCGTGCCAGCCAATGCCTTCCAGTCGGCGGTTTCCAACCGGTTGATGGCGAGTTTGAAGGTGGACTCCGGAAGCCCTTGGCCCGACTTGGCCCAAGAAAGTGCCATGGCTTGATCGAGTCCGCCGTTGATGATGGAGCGCCCAGATTGGGTGACGGTCAGTTCTAGTTTCTCGACTCGGGCCGACTGCTCCGTCTGGTTCACGGTCGCTTGGTACTCGGTGACGATCTGGAGTTCTGGAGTCTTGTCGCCGGCCGGGGTTGCCAAGCTCAGATTAGCCACCGAGAGGCGGCCCTGAGAGGCGATCACTTTGCCTTGTTTGAGAAGGTCCACGCGACCCTCGGCGCTGATGGCGGTGCGGCCAAGATCATAGGGCAGCAGGGGCGCGGCCACTTTCAGCACACGGCGATCGATGCCCGCAATCTGGTATCGGATTTGCGCCTCTTGTTTGACCAGATCAAACGGACCGCTCAGCGCCACGGAACCGAAGGCTTGTCCGCCTTGCTCAAACGCCAATTTGAGTTGGCGCAGTTCCGTTGCGGTACTGTCGATGGTCAGGCCCGCAGAAAACCCGCTGGCCTCCTTGAGGGTGCCAGTGGCTGAAAGGATGTCGGCCCGAAGGGAACCCGCCACCGTTTGGGGCAACAATTCGGGGTTAAGAGCGACGTCGTACTTGCCGCTGATTTTTCCCTTCAGCGAGGCTCCGTCTGGCAACAAAACAGCCAGCGATGCGCCCAAGCCGAGTTGAGTGGTGGAACCATTGGCCAACTGATCCAAAGAGACATTGATGCCTGAGACTTCGATCGTTTGCTTCCCTCCTTGCGGTACGATCGTAGTCATCCGAAACGATCCGTCTTTGATGGCAACATTACGTACCTTCAGCAGGATCGGTTTAGAAGGGGTCGTGGAAGGGGCCTGGGCAGGCGTGGGTTGGCCCGAGGGCTTCGGGAGATTCATGGAGCCATCGGCTCCCTGTTCCAGGGTGATGACAGGGTTTTCGAGAAGCACCTCGGACACATCGATGGTGCCGCCCAAGATGGCCGTCAGGCTGTAGTGCACGCGAACGCGATCAATGGTGGCCAGCGAAGTCGCTCCGTTGGGGGTGACTCGGAGTTTGGTTAGTTCTAACCCCGAGAAGGGCTGAAGGGACAACTCGTCGACAGCGATGGTGGCGCCGATCGCGTCGGAAACTTTGGGCAGCACGAAGCTCTTTAAGAACATCGAACTGGTGAGGAAGAAATACAGGACCACCAATGAGGCGGCGGCACCGCCGGCAATGAGTGGCCAGCGACGAGCGGGACGGACGGTTTCAGAGGACATGTTCAAATTCGGAGGGGATCTTGTCTGCGCTTTTGTTTCCGGTGGAGATAAAACGCTGCCGGTGATCCCAATTCGTTCGGCACCAAAAGGTACGAGGCGAACCTTCCGCCGCAAGCCTTGGCTCGAGCACTTCTAAGGGTAAAGTAGCGCCGGCACATTAAAGGCGCGTCCGAGGAACGTAACACCGTCGATCATTGCATAGCAGCGGGCGGCTCGGTTACTTGACTAGATCGATGCGAGACAAAGGATTCACGCTCATTGAACTACTGGTGGTCATCGCCATCATTGCCGTGTTGGCAGGCATGCTCTTGCCGGCGTTGTCCAAAGCCAAAGCACGGGCCGCTCAAACCGCCTGCTTGTCCAACCTCCATCAGTTGGGTTTGGCCGCTGCGCTGTATGGCGGCGATTATCAGGACCGGTTGCCCTTCGTTGCGGATGAGGAGTTGCAATTGACCCCGCCGGTGGATTCCAAGGGCAAACGCTACGCATCTATGGGTTCGTTCATGCCGGTTATTGAACCGTATCAGCCCACAACGGCCCTATGGTGGAGCCCACCGGTCCCGCGGGCGGCTTCCAATGATTGGCGGCGGCATTTCGTGAGTCCGTGGCGGCGTTCAGGCACCAATGATCCCTCCCGAGGCAGTGCCAATTACATTTCAGACAAATTGGCCGAATTGGACGTCAATGCGGCTCGCTACGCACGCGGCCGCACCCCAGAAAGCATCGCGCAGTTGCGGGGCTCCAGTGTTTCTGACGAGGAATGGTTGATGAGCCCGTTCTTCGAGCGGTCGTGGTGGCCCGGTTTCAAGGAGGCTTGGAGTGTTCCTGGGAGTGAGCCCCCGGCCTTGGGATGGTCTGCGCATCGAGGCGGCCGCAATCAACTGTATCTCGATTCCCATGCTGGCTGGATGAAACGGGACATCGCTCGCTAAAGATCCGGTGTCTCGCGAGGCCAGGCAAAGCGGCGTTAAGGCCTGATTATTTCTTGTCTTGGCTGCCTTCGAAGAGCACTCGGGCAAAGCACTCGGGCACGTGCGAATCCCAGATACCGTGGTGGTTGAGGGCCCATCCGCCAGAATCCTTGGCCGGCGAAGGAGCCTTGGCCGTGTTGAAACGCGAGAAATCCATGGCCCAGAGATCGCCGTTTTTCGGGGGGATGGTGCGCTTGCCTTCGGGAAACAAAACCCGAATTCCGGACCAGGGCAGGGCGATCTCGACGGACCATCCGCGATCGGTGTCGCTGTCGTCATTCAAGGTGCCATTCACATGGACGGCGGTGCGCATTCCGGGGAATCGCCAGTTAAAATGACCCAGGCGGGGCCCTCGGGGATGGGTGGTGTAGCCCACGCCATTGAAGGGTTGGAGATTCTTGCGGGCAAAGTCCGGTTGGGTCGCGAATCCGGAACTCTGATAGGCCGATTCCCAAATGAAGAAGACTTCGTACACCGTGTTGCGGGCATTGATTTCGAACTCGTAGTAGGCGTTGTCACCGGCGATGAAGAGTTCTACATCGTTCTCGGTGTAAATCGCATCGTTGTGTTGCGTCAGTTGGGCGCGAACCTTGGGTTCCTCGATGGTGTAGGCGGCATAGATATTCGTGTCATCCCAGAGGAGTCGTACTCGCGTGTCCAAATACGAACCATCACCCGAAATGAGATCCACGAACCGTTGGGAGACCGTCGCGTGGGACCAAACCGATTCCTCCAGTTTTCCGTCAATGGTCGGTGCCACTGGGGTTTTGCGGGCAACAAGGGTTTTTGCGATCTGAGGATCGCAGGGCAGACGGCTCTTCTGGGTGGCTTCAGTCACGGCGTTGGTGGCAGCCGAAACAACGAGGGCATGCCCCAGGAAAAGCAGGGTGCCGAAACGGGAGAGGTGAAGATGAACCAATGACATCACAAACCGAGGGTCGGGCGAGGGGGGCTCTTACCGCAAGCGGTGGTTCAATGAGTCAAAGAGCTCAGATGTAATTCCCCATCGTCGAGGGAGAGGGGTGGGTTAGCCTGTTGACGGGAGAGGTAACCGCAAGTAGTACGTACGCGTACGATATGCCACTCGAGAAACTAGCCGCCGCGTTCTTTCTTCAGATGGCGATTATTTTGTTTCTGTGTCGCATCGCCGGCTGGATCGGGCGGCGGTTTGGGCAGCCACAGGTCGTGTGTGAAATGGTGGCCGGCGTTTTTCTCGGTCCGTCG
>JBDKKQ010000189.1:0-4034 GCA_039796015.1 Verrucomicrobiota bacterium | reverse complement strand
TCATCGGACCGACCCCGCCTGGATTGGGCGTAATCCAAAGGCATTTGGGTTGCACTTCACCAAAGGCAACGTCGCCAACAAGGCGTGTTCCGCTCTTGCTGGAGGGATCGCTGAGGCGATTAACCCCCACGTCGATGACCACTGCCCCTTCGCGAACCATGTCGGCTCGGAGGAACTCCGGAACCCCCATTGCAGCGATGATCACATCGGCCCGACGACAGTGTGCAGCGAGGTCGCGCGTGGCGCTGTGGCACAGCGTTACCGTGCAATTGGCCCGAGACGACTTCTGGACCAGGATGGCCGCCATTGGCTTGCCTACGATGTTGCCACGCCCCAAGACCACCACCTCGGCGCCGTTGAGCGGCACGCGGCTGCGCACCAGCAATTCGTGAACGCCGGCAGGCGTGCAGGGAAGGAACCCACCCGCGTCGCCCAGCATGAGTCGCCCCACGTTGATGGGATGAAAGCCGTCCACATCTTTTTCAGGCGAGACCGCCGTGTAGATGAGGGCCGCATCAATATGCCGTGGGAGCGGAGCCTGAACCAAAATGCCGTGGCAGCGCGGATCGGCATTGAGGCGGGCGATGAGCACCAGCAATTCGGCCTGGGTCGTCGTCTCGGGAAGCACTGTGGTGTGGGAGAGAACTCCCAATTCCCGCGCCTTCTTCTCCTTCATGCCCACATACACTTGGGAGGCCGGGTCTTCTCCGACTCGAACAAAAGCCAACCCCGGCTGGATGCCCTGATGCTTGAGAGCAGAGACGCGAACCAATGTCTCCTGGTGGATGTCGGCAGCGATGGCTCGACCGTCGATGAGATTGTTCATGGGAATTTGTTAGACCGCGATCAGACCGAGGCCGCGATCAGACCTGAGCAGGGTTGAGGCCGCTCAACGGGCTGAAACTTCTTCGATGGATTGCACGCGCAAGAGCACCTGGGTTCGATTGCGGGGATCCACGTATTCCTCGGCGACCACTTGAACCGTCTTACCGCGAAACCCAGCAATGGGAGTCTTAGGGTCCTGACCCACCAAGAAACCCAGCATCCCCTCACCTGCCTGCGGGCTGCGCAGTTGGTAATAGGACGGCGATTGGGGCTCCAGGCTCCGAACCACCTTGCCCACCCGGGTCACGATGCGAACCTTTTCAGGAGAATATTGGATCGACGACTGAGCGACGTCACCAGCCCGTTCTCCGGAGGTTGCCTTAGATGCCGTAGGGCTGGGCAAAATCGGATTGACCGCCACGGCCACTGAAACCGGAGCCGGAGCTGACGGAATGGCCAGCGAGGGCGGCGGTGTCGGCAATGACGGCGCGGGAGCCACAGCGAGTGCGGAGGACTTCGATCGGATCGGATTAGGAACGGCCAGCGAAACCGGATCACCAGAAACCGGATCACCCTCTGCCGGGAGGATCCCACCGGTCTTGACCGCCGCGAGCTGGGCCGCCGGAGCGCCTGAAACTTCGATGAACTGGGCGCCCACGTAGGCCGAGAGGCCCGCGGGCGGTTCTACCTGAAGCCAGCCATCCGATTCACGGATCTCGGTGAGGGCCGCCCCTTTCTTGAGCACGCCCAACTCACCGTAATTGCGGCCGGGACCCACCCGCAACCGGGCCTCGGGAGCTTTGATTTGGTGTGAAGCCCGATCCACCAGTGGCCCATAGACCCAGACGGCAACCTTGGAGGGCAAGGCGATGCGAATGCCACCGTCTTTGCTGCTCCCTTGGGTTTCTACCGTTTCCCCTCGCTTCATCCAGACGAGCACTTCGCCATCCAAGGAGGGTTGGGACCGGACGTTAACCCGGTCGCCCCGGATCACAACCGTGTCCGCCAACGCAGGGATCGCGCAGGTCAGCGCTGCGAGGAGAAGGAATCGAGGACGAAGATTGAGGGACGAAAGGACCGAAACGGACGAACAATTCATGCGTTCGAAAGCAATGACCGGATTTCGGTCGGCGTCAATGCGCGCCACTTGCCCAGCGGTAATTCTCCCAGTTTGATAGGTCCGATCTGAGTCCGTCGCAGCTCGACGACCGTGTGCCCCAAGACCTCGAAGAGACGGCGAATTTCTCTATTCTTGCCTTGAGCCAACTCCAACTCCACAACGCTGTGGGAGTTGTTGGCATCGACCAACCGAATGCGTTCAACCTTCAGCATCTCACCCTCGTCTTCAACGCCCTGAGTGAAACGGGTCAGCTGTGAAGATTCCAATCGCCCCTCGACGACCGCCACATACTTTTTACGCACCCCATACCGCGGGTGGGTCAGTTTCAGCGAGAAATCACCGTCATTGGTGAGGAAGATGAGCCCCTGACTATCTCGGTCCAACCGCCCCACAGTGAATAGATTGGACCACTCGGCCGGCAGAAGATGGGAGACGACACGGCGCGTTTCCGGATCGATTCGGGTACAAATGAAGCCGGGCGGCTTGTTCAGCGCGATGTAGAGCTTCTTGCGGGTCCGCACTGGCGCCCCCTCCACCGAGACCGCGTCGTGGAGCGGGTCTACCTTGGACCCCAACTCGGTCACCACGCGCCCGTTGATCGTCACCACCCCGCGGATAATCAACTTTTCGGAGGCGCGCCGCGAGGCGACACCG
Source organism: Verrucomicrobiota bacterium (assembly GCA_039796015.1). Classification (GTDB taxonomy): domain Bacteria; phylum Verrucomicrobiota; class Verrucomicrobiia; order Limisphaerales; family UBA9464; genus SXXZ01. The sequence goes on along the minus strand of JBDKKQ010000189.1, from coordinate 1,435 downwards.
GCATCGGCAAGAAACTTCTGAAGTCGGACAGTGGACATGGGATGGGGGAAAATCGCGACGCCGATTGCGGGTTAAACTGAATCACCCACAACCGGCGTCATTGGAGTTTGAGTCCGTGATTCTGTACTTCAGCCCGACCCATCGGAGCCTGCGTTGAAGACGCAGGGGCTCTCCGGCCGGGCAGGCCGCACGATCACTCGGGCGGACGAGTCTTGCGCAGACCGGTCACGCGATCGCCTTCCTTCCACTGGGAACGGCCCTTGAGAACGGCGACGCGCTCGAAGCGCTTGAGGACATTACGTTTGGCCCCGGTGGTCCCGGAGGCGCGTAGGCTGTTGTGCTGCGACATAAAATCGAATGTTCCGCTTAGGACGATGAAGGCCCCTCGAATGGACCGACCGTCACCAGCGAGCCAGTGGTTGTAGCGGGAGGCGTGAGAGATGCAAATCGGATTTTTCAGAGAAATCGTATTCCCTGCCCTGCACCCTCCTTGTTTACCCTCACTTTCCGGATGCATTCCCAGCCACTCCAGGGAGAGGGTGAAGCCCATGCCGCTGGTGGCCCAATCAACATTTCGACCCCTAATAGGGCTGGGAAACCCCCACCTGCAAACCCTACTTCCGGCCATCGCGCGACACATACCTCCCCTGCCCTGGTCTCGGGAACGGTTGGAATTAGTGGATGGGGATTTTCTTGATTTGGATTGGCTCAATCCTGGGCAAGGCCGATTACTCATCCTTTCCCACGGCCTGGAAGGAAACTCCCGCCGGCCGTACGTCGCCGGCCTAGCACGGGCTGCGGCCCGCCGAAATTGGTCGGTGCTGGCCTGGAACTTCCGAGGCTGCTCCGGAGAACTCAACCGCCTGCCGCGATTTTACCACAGTGGGGCTTCCGAAGACCTCGCTGCGGTCGTGAGCCACGCGGCACAGACCGGTCGATTCGAGGTCCTGGCGCTCGCTGGATTCAGCCTCGGGGGTAATATGACGCTCAAATACTTGGGCGAACGCCACGCCTCAAGGGTGCCTGTGGCCGCCGGGGTTGCCCTTTCTACCCCGTGCGACTTGGCGGCGGCCTCGGCCGCGATGGAGACCCTCCGAGCCTGGCCCTACATGTCCCGATTCCAGAGGGATATCCTGCGCAAATGGACCCTTAAAAAAGCCCTGTTTCCGGGGCTGATCCCGGAGATTAACCCCCGCTGCCAGCGAACTTTTCGCCAGATCGACGACACCTTCACCGCACCTCTCCACGGGTTCACCCATGCGGAGGCCTACTGGCAAGCCTGCTCGGCCAACGCCTTCCTGCCGTCGATCCGAGTGCCCGCCCTCATCCTGAATGCGGCGGACGACCCGTTCCTGGCCCCCAGCTGTTTCCCGCACGAATTCGCCAGCCAAAGTCCTTGGGTTCATTTGGAGGTTCCAAAGCACGGCGGTCACGT
>JBDKKQ010000188.1:0-2934 GCA_039796015.1 Verrucomicrobiota bacterium | reverse complement strand
AGGGACAAACGGCTGCGGGCTGCCTCATAGACATCCATGCGAAAGACCGATTTGGTCCAATCAGGCCTCAGCGGCCGACCTGGGTGATCACCGTAGATTTCCCGGAGGATCCATCGTCAGGGCTCGCCCGCCTGAATTGAGAACGGTTCACCTCATCCGTTTCTGACACCTCAAGGAAGTGCCTGGCGTTTTATGCCCATACTGCACAGGAATCACGGCTGCTTCGGCAAAAGATCTGCACTCGGTGCTCGGAGGAAGGCCAGGAGATCGGCCACATCCTGATGGTTCAGACCCTCTTCCAAACCCTCGGGCATGAGGGAACGTCCCGTGGCTCGGATCTCACGGATTTCGGAACGGGCCCAGGACGAATCCGGGGCACCCGGATGGCGCAAGGTCAGGCGCTGGGCGGTTTCGCTGGCAATCAAACCCACCGCCGAATCCCCGGTCTTGGGAATGATTTCATACGCAGCGTAATCCGGAGCGATTTGCCGATTGGGATCGAGAATATCCTGCAGCAAGGTTTCCGGTGAACGAGCATTGGCCCCCGCTAGGTCCGGGCCCACGCGCTGTCCCTGACCCTGAAGAGAATGACAGCCCAGACACAGGCGCGACACGATGGCTGCACCCCGACCCGGTTGCCCGGTCAAAGTCAGCGCCGGACGGTAAGACTCCAGCACGGTCGAACGGCCCACCGTGGAGACCGCCGGTCGAGGGACCGGCCGCATCGGTCCCGAAGCCGATGGCACGAAGCGGAGCGAGGCGGCGAAGACCGTCGAACGCGAACTACTGGCGATGGCCAGACGAACCCATCGGTCTTCGTGGCGCTCAGCCAATCGGCGCAAGGCAGGCTCTCGGTTGGATTCCGAGGCGATGCTTCCCAGAGCCAAACCCAGTTGCATCGCTGCCGCCACGTCGGGCTCGTCGCAGCGTCCCAGCATGGCGTCGATTAACGCACGGGCCGAGGCTGATTCTTGCTCTGCGGGCGACCTCCGGGCCAACTCTTCTCCAGCCACCTGTGCCGCGGCCCCACGGAGACGTGCGTTGGGATCAGCCAGCAACCGCGCCAACCATTGCAAATCCTCTCCACCGAGTAACAACCAGGTCTTCAGCGCCGCCACACGGGATTCCGGACGATTCCATCGATTCACCGCCGATTGAAGCGGCCCCAAAGCCTCGGATCCCCCTCGCTCCCCCAACAAACGTCGAGCCGTGTCACGGCGCCAGCCATTGGCCGTATCGAGCGAAGCCACCAGCGAGGCCACCGATGCGTCGGCACGGAACGGCGGGCCTTGAGATGCGCGACGTTGACCTTCTCGCCCGATGCGCCAGATGCGCCCATGTGCCTTGCCCTCAGACCAATCGACCCGGGCACGGGTGTCCTTGGCCACCCAATCGGGATGCTCCACAAACCGTCGGTAAAAATCGGCCACATACAGCGCCCCGTCGGGACCGCTCGCAAGTTGGACGGGGTGAAACCACGGATCCGATCCGGCGAGAAACTCCGAGCCCACTTCCCGACGTTCCGCCCGAAAGGTCGCTCCATCGGGCACCAGCACGCGGCGATGCACCAAGTTGCGTAAACTCTCTCCCACGAAAGCATCGCCTCGATAAGCTTCGCCCAACGCGTTGCCATGGAAGAGGTGCAAGCCGCTCAGGGCGTTAAAATGCTGACCCGATTCGTTGTTGAAGACCTGAGGTGCTGGGGTCTTCGGGAAGATCTCTCCCCGGTCCCCCGGAGGCAGGAGATCGGCCAATGGGTCCACCGCTGCCAGCACCGTTGAGCGCGACAAGAACGCATCGGGAATAACTTCGTGCCGGATGGGAATGGTGTTCCAAGAAAGGAAACGGTTGCCCCAATCGTCGCCTGCCAAACCGAACTGGCTGCGGCCGGCCACCGTCTCAAACACGCCCGTGTCTGGACGGAAACGGAAATCGCGCCCCCTCAGGGACTGCACCGGATCTTGAGGACGGCGCTTGGATTGGATCGCGCCATCACTGCGCCCGTTGGCACCATAAACCCAACCATCGAGGCCCCAACGCAACCCGTTGGCCCGGAGTTGTTGATTGCCTGTCCCAAACCCGGTGAAGAGCACCTCGGTGACATCGGCACGCCCATCCCCATCGGTGTCCCGCAAGAACAGCAAATCAGGGGCAGCGGTGACCAGAATTCCATCCCGATAGGGCACTACAGAATTTGGAAACGGCAACCCTTGAGCGAACACCGTGGCCCGTTCGTAGCGGCCGTCTCCGTCCCGGTCTTCGAGGCGTCGGATTGTCCCTCCATCGCCAGCATTGGGATAATCCCTCATCTCCGCCACGAACAGGAATCCAGCCGCATCCCAGGCCATCGCCACCGGGCTAATGACCTGAGGTTCGGAGGCCACCCAATCCATTTCTAATGACGCATCGGCTAGGTGCAAGAGGGCCCGCTCAGCATCCGGAGTCCGTGGACCGTCGATCACCGATGGAACCAATGGTGTCGAGGATTTCGGCAATCCTGAATCTGCAGGCGAGGCCGCCAGGACAGCGACACCAGCCATGAACCCCACCACGACCGCTGCGAAACGGAACGCCGGGAACGATTCGATCACCCAGCGGTGATTGGACCAGCAACTCGGTTTCATCGGCAGGAAATCGTCAGAGGTTTTCAACGATTAATGAGCCCGTTCCAAAGCCGCGACGATCGAATCAACATCATAGACACACCCACCCCAGGTTCCGCCGCTGGCGCCTACCAGTGCGGCCCAGAGCCGGGTGTCGGCGGGGAGTTTTTCGTGCGGGGATAGTCCCGGATGAGGCGTGCGGGAACTCAGCTCGTGCTCGGCACGCCCCGGTTCCCAAAGGCCCTCGGCGTCGCCGACCAAATCCAGTGACCCTTCGAGATTTCGGCAATCGACGCGGACACGAATGCGGTCTCCGTCTCGCAACCGGCCG
>JBDKKQ010000187.1:0-2907 GCA_039796015.1 Verrucomicrobiota bacterium | reverse complement strand
GAGCGGGCGGCCCAGTCGGTCCGGATCGGCTCGGGTGAAGATCCGTCTCCCTCGGGCCCTCGATAATGCGACCAATCGGCCGCGGCGAGAGTTCCCTGCAGAGCGAAAAGAATCGCGCGTGAGAGAGAGGGGATCTTCATGCGGGAAGCTGCGGGTTGATTTATTCTCGGAGCTTGCCCCACGCATACCCGGAGTCAAACCGAGGTTCCTGAACCGCCGCCCCGCTGCGGGCGGCCCCGGAACCGGAGAAGGTGGGTCAGGGAATAATTCCCGATTTTCGACGCCTTCATCGAATGACCTTATCCATGCCGAGATCTCTGGCGATGACTCATGGCTGGCCCGTGAAGAACGTTTCCTGATCGCGGCGCGGTAAAAACCTGATTCCCATCAAAATAAGACACGCCCTGATACCAGATTCTTCCCCCCAGAAAACGGAGGCCGAGCGAAGAAAATTAACGTGGAGATGGCAAATCAGATCGCCAGAGATCCCGGCGGCGGCTGAAGTAGACATCCCATGAACCCTCCCCCCGTGAATTCCTCCGTCGGACCCTACCGGGACCGTCGCACCGCCCTGCTGATTGCGGGAGTTCTCGAGATCCTACTCGGCGTGGGGGCCTGGCTGATGGTAGGGTTGATGGTTTTTGCCGCGTCGATGGTGACCGCCCAGGGGGCCGGGAGCAAAGGTTCCATAATCCCGGGAATAGCGGTGTACGGGATCGCCGGCCTGGTCTTCGTGATCCTGGGGGGTCGGCTCAATCCGGGCCCGCCGCTGGGCTCGGGCCCTTTGGTTGGTCGTGTCCTCGTTTTGGCTCATTAGCGGAGTCTTTGCCGTGGCAGTGATGGCCTGGTTCATGCCGTCTGTGCTGGCCGGCACGACGCCGGCGGGTCAGCAACCACCGCCCGGGGTGCAGTCCATCATCATGATCGCGATCCTATCGTTCTTCGCGGTGTTCATGATCGGTTTGCCGGCCTCCCTTCTGGCCTTTTATCGGAGCCCGCATGTGAAGGCGACCTGCGAGGCGGCGGCCCCCGAGCCATGCTGGACCGACGGATGCCCGCTTCCGGTGCTCGGGGCGGCCCTGTGGTTCGCGTCGATGACCTTGACACTCCCTTGGATGGGATGGGTCTACGGCGGGCTCTACCCGTTCTTCGGACACTTCGTCCGGGGAGCCGCCGGTCACGGCCTCTGGATGGTGTCGGGCCTGCTCAGCGGTATCGCCACCTACGGCATTTATCGCCGGATCCACACCCTGTGGCTGTTGGGCCTCGTGCTGGTACTCGGTCAGGGCATTTCCGCCACCGTCACGTATGCCGTGGTGGACCCGAAAGAACTCTTCGCGGCGATGGGCACCAAGGGGGCGGCAGTGGAACAGATCGAGCGCATGGGAATGCTGCGCCCTTCCTTCATGATCGGTTCCGTGGCGGCCGCAATCCTGCCGATGGTGGGACTGCTGCTCTGGGCCCGGGCGTGCTTCCCGAAACGGTCGACCGAACCGGCAGTCCAGCCGCCCCAAGGCTGACCGGAGAGCTTCCCGCAGGAATCTTGGCATCCTAAACCACAGAGACGCGGTGGGTGACAGAGTCGGCGGCGACCTCATCAATGGCGAAACATCCCCCACCAGGTGGCCGGCCGGATGCCGTGCATGTGACGACCAGTCTGCGGTGGCCCATTCGACCGCGCGCCCCCCCGTCAATGCAGCAGCACGTGCCTGAGTTAGAGATACATCAGGATAATGGGGCAGCGAACGATTCACCAGTATGGAAACCATGAGGCACGGCCAAATAATACGATAAAGAGTATTTTTTTATTGTTTTTCGATATTTTTATTGCGTTTATCGATCGCTTGTCCTTGTCTCTCAATCGTGATCCCACTCCCTCGCCTCTCTCCTTGCCGTCACCAACGGATTCGCCGTTTGAGTAATTTCCTGAAATTCGTGAGCATCGCCTCAATGATCCTTGCGCTGGGGACCCTCCTCTCGGCTTGGGTCTTGCCAGTCGTGATGATCGGGCCTCGTGAAAGCTCGCAAGTCGCAACCAAACAAACCCTCGATTCCGATCAAAACCGGTTCTATCTGAATCTGGCGGGACCGGGCCTCACCCTGTATCTGGAACAACGATCTATTACGGACATGGGAGTTTCCGGGATTCGGCCGGATCGAGAGTCTCTGGCCCGGCGATTGGTCACTCTGCACGCGGCTTGGTGGGCATTGGGTTGTTGGACCCTTCTTCGCCTGTTCCAACACTATGGAAGCGGCGACATCCTGACGGCGGAAAGCGCACAACGACTCAAACATGTGGGCTTGTGGATGATTGGAGATTGGGTCGAGTGCAATTTGTTCCAGTTCTCCAAAGTCTGGTTGACCTGGCTTACCCCGGGGGATTGGTTTCAACTCTATTTTGGAGAAATCACCTTCGCCGGCCTTTTCATCTGCCTGATCGCTTGGATCATGGAAGAGGCACACCTGATTGCAGAGGAACAATCTCTCACGGTCTGAGCGCCCCGCTTCAAGCCATATGCCCATCACCGTCCATCTCGATGTCATGCTGGCCCGGCGAAAATGCCGGCTCAATGACCTCGCCGCAGCCATCGACATCACTCCGCAGAACCTGTCGGTGCTCAAATCCGGACGAGCCAAGGCCATTCGTTTCAGCACCCTCGAGGCCATCTGCCAGTTCTTGCAGTGCCAACCTGCGGACCTTCTGGAATACCAACCTGGGCCCACACCGCTCCAGACCGCCTCCCCGACCTCGGAACCCGGACCCGGGATGGATTCCATGCACGAACGCACCCCTGACAATTCTTTTACAAACGACTGACGCCTGCCTGACAACCGGGATTGGGAGCTGTGGCAAGAATTCCCGGCCATGAAACAGTATCTCTTGTTCACAATCGGGGCCGCGGCGGT
>JBDKKQ010000186.1:0-10033 GCA_039796015.1 Verrucomicrobiota bacterium | reverse complement strand
TCGGCCAAGGCGTCGAGCGGGACTATGCGGAGGCGGTGCGTTGGTTCGGCCTCGCCTCGGATCAGAAATTTCCTAGGGCTTGGGCGAATTTGGCGATTTGCCACGCCAATGGTTATGGCGTTCCCAAGGACGTGGTGGAGTCGTACGCGTGGTGGAACTTAGCTTCCACCGAGATGGAGCGGGCGGCCCGAGCGCGCGACGATTTGGAGCGACTGATGTCTCCAGCTCAGGTGGCCGCAGCCCAAAAGCGTGCCCGGAAGCTCAAGAGCCGTCTGGGCGGCCACTAGACTGAGCAAGCCCACTGTCCTAGGCGGCAGTATTCGGCAGTATGCCGTTGCCGCCTAAGGTTAGCGCCACTAGGTTGCAGGTCACAAAGGTTCACATGTCGGACCAAGATATTCAGCAGCTAGAAAACCAGTTCCCGGCCGTTTCTGGTTCGGCCTTTGCGGCAGCCCGGCAGCGTGTGCTTGCTTCCGGACAGAGTGTGCTGCAATCGCAAGGCGGCACCATCTACGAGGTGTTTCCCGATGGTCATCGGGTGGCTGTGAAGCAAGTCGAACCGCCAAGCTATTTCGTCTCCGGCAGCGTTTTCACCCTCCGGTGAGCCCTACTACTCCGCGATTGCGCATGTTTGCGGGGCCCAATGGGTCCGGCAAAAGCACCCTGAAAGCCTACCTGCCGACAGACCTGCTAGGCAGTTACTTGAACCCGGATGAAATCGAGCAGGGTGTCCGTGACAGGGGTTTTCTAGACGTTGCGCAGCATGGTGTTGTCGCCAACGGACCCGAGGTTCTTCAATTTTTTCGGGATTCCGCCTTGCTGGCGGAGGCCGGACTGACGGCAGCAACTCATGCCTTGAGCTTTTCGAATGGACGGCTGGAATTTGGCCGACTGGAGGTCAATTCCTAATTGGCAGCGGTTTCGGTGGAATACCTCAGCCAGAGGCTGCTGGGCCAGGCCAACTCCTTTACGCGTGAGACCGTAATGTCGCATTCAAGTAAGGTGGCGTTGCTGGCTCAGGCGCAGGCAGCAGGGTATCGGACCTATCTGTATTTCGTCGCAACCGATGATCCAGCCATCAACATTTCCCGTGTTCGTAATCGAGTGAAGCTGGGTGGCCATGCGGTTCCGGAAGGTCTGATTGTTAAGCGTTACTACAAGTCGCTTGGCCTGTTGATGGAGGCCATCCGTTGCACCAATCGGGCTTATATCTTCGACAACTCAGGTGACAACGCCGACCGGAGTCATACTTGGCTGGCGGAGATCACCGATGGGCGGAATCTGGAGCTGAAGACCGATTTGATTCCGGCGTGGTTCAGAAGGGCTGTACTCGACCAAACCGCCATCAGGGCATAAATCCAATGGGCCCAGCATGTCTGGGTGGTGACCCGTTGTCGGTCGGGACAAGCAGAGCGGGGAAGTGGCGGGGTGATACGGTCCGGGGAGGGCTTACTTGCCATGGCATTCCTCAGCTTCGCCGAACGGTCAGGATGAGCTTCTGAGGCAGGGAACGATCTCCGAGCGATCCGTTTTTGCGGTGGTTCGTCTTTGCGACAGTTTGGCTCCCCTTACATTGGCGCTTTCGGAGAAATCGCCCCACCTCGGAGGTTCTCAGGCGAGGCTGGGGTTTTGGTGCGATCAAATCGCAATCCTTCCTTAAGGAGGCTGTGATTCTGCCGCATGTCTACTCTGGGGACTGGTATCTATCTGTTTCCTCTAGACCCATCTCATGTCCACCGAGCTGACCGAAAACGATCCCTTAGAGAAGCCGATATCTCCTGAGACGGAGGCTGCTGTGACGCCCGATTCTCTGGAGACGGAAACCCCGGTGCCCGTCGAGACGTTGAGTCGGGAAGATGAAATCCTGATCCGCTACCGTCAGGCACAAACGGCTGGGGAAGCGCTTCCGATCGAGCTGCAACGCCTCTCGGGGATGAACTTTTTGGGGCGGGATTTTAGCGGGCTGGATCTTTCGGGCTGCGATTTCACCGGCAGTGAGCTGAGTCGTTGTAACTTTAAAGGGGTCGTAGCCACCCACGCCAAGTTTGATGAGTCGGTCCTGTTCCAAGCCTGCCTCGATGGGGGAGAGTTCATGGCATCCTCGTTCCGGGGCGCTAATTTGAGTGAGGCCTCCGCGCAGGGGGCTGGTTTTGGTGAAGCAATTTTCGACGGTGCCAATTTGATTCGAGCCAACTTGGACGGCGCCAGCGCCATTAAATCGAGCTGGAAGAAGGCGCGGGTGCATTTGGCCTCCATTCAGGATGCGCGACTCTTGGAATCTCAATTGCATGAGACGGAGTTCAACCAGGCCAACCTGACGGGAAGCGACTTGCGTGAATGCGATGTCAGCCGTGCTGATTTTGGTAAGTCGGACCTGCACGCGATCCAATTGCGTGGATTGACGAACTACACGAGCGCCAACTGGATTGGTTCGGACATTCGCGACATCGATTTTACAGGGGCGTATTTGGTGCGTCGCCACATCGTAGATGAAAACTACCTCGAGGAGTTTCGCAACCAGGGCAAGATGGCTCGGGCGGTCTATTGGCTGTGGTGGCTGACCTCCGACTGCGGACGAAGCCTGTTCCGGTGGGTGGCGCTCAATTTTCTGTTAATCGGTGCCTTTGCCGTCGCTTTTTCACTGCTTCCGGACAGCCTGACCAAGGTCGATCCGGATCTTCCGATGAAGTCGGCGGGCTTCGCCGTGGCCATTAAAGGGGGGGCGCTGAGCATTAATGGAACGGTGGTTCCCTATGATCCCGAAAAGGACTCCCTGAATCACTTGTGCGAGAAGATTCATGAGTCGACCCATCAGGCGATCACCGCGGCGTATCTCGCCAAAGACGACACGTTGGCGTTGTGGTCGACTCAAGCGTCCCTAGATCTCAAGGATCAGGACGGTGGTAATCTTCTTGCGGCCTCGAATTTGGCAGCAGCCGAGGGCAAGGCATCGAGTTGGCAAAGTTCGGCCCCGCTCGGAGTAGTGACTCCGGCCCTGTTTGTCCCGTCCGACTTCCAACGCAGTTGGTATGAGACCATTTACTTTTCCTTCGTTGTGGCGCTGACCCTCGGTTTCGGAGATATACTCCCCAAGACCGTGGCCGCCCAATTTGTCGTGAACCTGCTGACCCTGGTGGGTTACGTAGGGCTGGGTGGATTACTCACCATCTTCAGCAACCAGTTGGGCCGTCGCGGCGAATAAACAACCTTATGAAACCGGGCGAAGGATCTTCTAACAAACCAGCACCCTCCTCGGTTTCTCCGGATCAGCAACCCGGAAGGGCCGTTCGGTTGGCCCGTTCGTTGGGTTCGTTGCTTCAAGGCGCCTTAGGGGGAAAGAACCCGAAGGCGGAGGCCCAGGACGCTGAGGCCAACCCGGCTTTGTCGATCTGGAAAGCGACCCACGGGCACGGAGGGGCTAAGCCGGTCGTTCCACAAGCGCATCCCAAACTGGCTCCGAAACCCAAGGCGCCGGCCGGAAAGGGTGGACGCCGAGGCAAAGGAGCCGTCGTCGCGCCGCGCCGGCCGATCATTCAAGTCATCGAGCGGCCACGACCGACGTTGAACCGCGGTAAGCCGGTACCAGGATCGGTCACCACGGAGGCTGGCCTCATCGTTCCGGCGGCGCCGGCGCTCATTAATCCGTATGCCGGATGGTCGCAGACCGATGTCCAAGATCGCATTCGACAACTGCTCGGGGATGTTGAGGTTCCTCGATTCCGGAAGGCTGTCTTCGAAACCTTGCGCCGACTCCGGGATCCCGACACGACTCCCGGAAAAATCATGGAGGTCATGTCGATCGATGCCCAGTTGGTGGGCAAGGTGATGAACACGGTGAACTCCACCGCGTACTCTCCGAAGAGCAAGGTTCAGTCTTTGGATCATGCCATCATGCTCATGGGTAATGCGGACTTAGAGCGCATCGTCATGATTGTCGGTTCGAAGGCGGCGATGCCCAGTCAGACCCATGCCAAGTTTGCGCTCGGCGACTTCTGGCGAGCCAGTTCACGCCGGGCGGTGCTGGCTCGAGAACTTGCTGACATTGTCCAACCGTCCAAAGCCAATCTTTCCTTTACCGCAGGGTTTCTGCAGGACCTCAGCGTGCCGCTCATCGTCAGCAGTAAGAAGGACGACTACATGAAGATTTTTTCGACTGCGATCGAAGAAAAGCGGGATCTTCACACGCTGGAGCATGAGACTATGGGATGGGATCATGCCGAAGTCGGAGCCTTGATCGCATTGAACTGGGAATTGCCGGAAGATGTGATGCTTTGCATGAAAGATCACAATGATGGTGCGGCCCAGACACGGCCGGATGCGGCCCACTATGTGAGTACTCTTCACGCGTCTCATGGCGAGGAATGGAACGAGATCTTCGCCAACAAGGTGGGGCAACGATATCAGGTACCCCGGGAGGCTTTGGATGACGTGTGCAACAACTCCATTAGCAAGGCCGCAGAACTCGCGAAGCTTTTCTGAGAGTTTTTGGACCTGCTTGAGAGCGGGAACCTTTTTAACCGGCAGGTATCATTAGTTTTCACACCGTCACTGACAGTTGGTTTTTGGCCGCCCGGATGTTGCCCGAGGACCTTTTGGGTAGTGACAGATCTCCGCGCGGTCCGTGTCTGCGGACGCGGCGCTTTCGGAGAAATCGCCTTACCTCGGAGGTTCTTGGGTGAGGTTGGGTTTTTGGGAGGACCACCGTGCTGTGGCCGGATGAGGCTCCGAAGTCAGGACTGATCTCCGCTCAGACCTGCTCGAACAATCGTTCCATCCAGGCTTCGCCTCCGGTGCGCTCGAAACCGCCTGGGATGAATCGACCACTCGATGTCCCAAAGACAGCGATACCGCTCGCAAGGACCAGATCCCAGATTTTGGAGGGCGACTGACACTCGTCCAAATGCGTGAGGAGCAACCCATGCGGCCGGAAGGGCATGAACTGCACGACCTGATTTTGGAGGATGGATGCCTCATACGCTGCATTGAGGGTGAGCAGCAGGCAGTCCGGTTCAAAGCGGTCGAGCAAATTGGCCATCCGATCAGAGACATCGGGATCGGTGGGGTTCCAACCGGGCAGGTCGAGAAATTCGCGGGAGCACGGCGGCAAGCCGGGGTTCCAGGTGGTTTCCACGGGGATCCCGAGCAGTTCGGCGTGTTGCGATAAAAACTCTGCCGAATTGGCGACAATCCCATCGAGGCACCAAATTCGGCAATCTTGCCGATGGCGGAGTGATTCGATGGTGATCCACTTGGCTGTGGCGACGCTTTTGCCGGAGCCCGCCGTCCCGATGAGGGCAATCCGACGGGGTGTTTTAGGAATCCTCTTGGTGCCTTTGTCCCACGCAGCGAGCAGTGCAGCCCCTAGCTGAAGACAGGCCTCTTGGTTGGTCAATGCCGCGCCCGAACCGGGAATAGACTGGTGCACCTTCCGGGCCGATTCCTCATTGAGACCGAGACTCCGGAGCAGCTCCATCGTCCGGGCTTCTTTCGGAGCCGAACGGACCCGAGCAACCGATGTTTCCGGTGCCGCTGAAATCGGCGCCAGCGGGGCAGGGGCCTGAGCCCACGCCTCAATTTCCATGGCTCCCCAAATCCGGCCGATGCCGGCCGACGGGACGCGCTTGAGTTGCACCACGATGGCCGAGGCTCCAAGACTTTGATGCACCTTGGCCAAGGCTTCTTCGGCCGAATGGCCCTTGAAGAGCATCAGGCCTGTCTGGGGAATCGCAGATCGATCAGAGGAATGGTGATTCATGTCGATGAATCAAGGCAGGCTGGGGATCGAGTACTCGGTGTTGACTCGGAGCCGTGGGGGCAATTCTTCGTAGGCCAAAAATCGCAGGTCCGGATAGGTAGGGCCGAAGAACTTTCGCAGTCCAAGGCGGATGACTCCAGAACACAGCAATAGGGGAATGCGCCCTTCGGCCACAGCGGGTTGGATTGCCTTCCCGATATGGAAGCTGAGGTGCTGCGCCGCCATGGGCGTTAAGGCCAACGTATTCTCAGTCATCCCCGGATGGAGTCCTTTGGCCAACTCCTCTTCTAGCCAGCTTTCCAAAGTAATGGCCGAGAGATTACCCCGCTCATCTAGGTAGCCCTTGACCAACTCTGGACCGATGGAGCGGCGGGCTTGCTCGGACAATTCGTCGATGTTCTTGGTGATCGACGAGCTGTCAGCCACCCGCTCCAGGATGCTCACCAGGTTGCGGATCGAAATGCCCTCGATGAGCAAGTTCTGGAGGATGCGCTGGACCTGACCCAAATTGAGTTGTGCCGGTACCAGCTCATTGACCAGGGCCGGTTGGGTTTTCTTGAGATTGTCGAGGAGTCCGTCGACATCTTGTCGGCTGAGCAATTGGTGGGCGTGCCGGCGGATGCACTCCTGGAAATGCGTGACGAGCACGGAGGTGGTATCCACCACGGTGTACCCCGCTAATTCAGCGCTGCTGCGGTGGAGTTCATCGATCCAGACGGCAGGCAAATTGAAGACCGGCTCAGTGGTGGCCTCGCCAGCAATCACCTGGTCGCTATGACTGATGTTCATTGCGAGCCAACGGCCGGGGCGCAATGTCCCGCGTCCCACCATGTTTCCGCGGAAGAGAATCTGGTACTCCTGCGAGTCCAATTGAAGATTGTCCCAAAGACGGACCGAGGGGACCACGAAGCCCATGGTTTGGGCGAAATTCTTTCGAACTCCGGTGACCCGCTCCAGAAGGTCTCCGCCCTTGCTCACATCGGCCAAGGTGACCAATCCAAATCCCAACTGAACTTCCAGCGGATCCACGGAGAGGAGTTGCTGAATGGGTTCCTGACCGGCCTTGGGAGCATCTTTGGCAGCCGCTTCACTGGCGGCGGATTCCGAACCAGCGAGTGCGGCCGGTCGCTCGGGCAGAGTTCGCCACAAGGCAAAGAGGAGTGCGGAGGTGCACAGCAAGAGAATCGTGGGAAACCCTGGCATCAAGGCCACAAATCCCATCGCACCCGCAGTCAGAAGGATGGGGCGTCGTTGGAGCACCAACTGCTGACCCAGCGCAGTCCCGAGGTCTTCCCGGGCTGCCGCACGGGTCACGAGCAGTGCCGCCGCGGTCGAGAAGATCAAGGACGGCACCTGTGAGACGAGGCCGTCACCAATGGACAGAATGGTGTAGCGGCTCAACACCTCCAAGGCCGACTCGTTTCGCTGGAAGACGCCGATCAAAAACCCACCGACGATGTTAATGACCGCAATGAGGATGGCCGCAATGGCATCCCCACGAACGAACTTCGATGAGCCGTCCATGGCTCCATAGAAATCGATCTCGCGTTGCAACATTTGTCGCCGGTTCCGAGCAACCACCTCCGAAATGGCTCCGGAATTGAGTTCCTGGTCGATGGCCATTTGTTTGCCCGGTAGAGCATCGAGGGTGAAGCGGGCCGCGACCTCGGCAATGCGCCCTGCGCCCTTGGTGATGACCACGAAATTAATGACCGTTAGCAGCGCGAAGATAATGACGCCGATGACATAATTGCCTCCGACCACTTGTTCGCCGAAGGCCGAGATGATTTGGCCTGCCTCACCCGTGCTCAAGATAAGCCGGGTCGAGGCCACGTTGAGGCCTAGACGGAACAACGTGGTAATGAGCAGCAGCGTGGGAAACGTCGAGAACTCCGCCGGATCGCGGAGAAAGAGCACTACCATCAGCGTGAGGATTGCGCTCCCGAGACTCAGCACGATGAGGATATCGAGCAGGAATGACGGGATGGGCTGGATGAGCAGCAGCAACGAACCCAGGACGAAAAACGCCACCGCCAACTGGGATTTCGGCATCCGGATCGACAGACCCGGGGATGAGGGGGGATTAGCCATTCGGTGGGGTATTCTTGCCGAGGTAGTAGCGGTAACGGTTGGTCCGATAGACGAAAGCGAGGATCTCGGCGACCGCCTGATAGACCCTCGGATCTATGGCATCTCCCTCCTCGCAAATCTGGAACAGCAGTCGGGCGACAGGCTTGTTCTCCACCAGTGGCACTTGAAATTCTTTGGCAATTTCCCGAATGCGGAGGGCATTAAAACCCTGACCTTTGGCCACTACGCGGGGTGCTTTGTCTACGGCAGAATCAAACTTCAGAGCGACCGAGATATGCGTGGGATTGGTCACCACAACATCCGCGGTGGGAACTGTCTGGCGCCAACTCACGCGCATCTTCCGCTGAAGTTTCTTCATGCGGGCCTTGGACTCCGGATCACCTTCGCTGGAGCGCGACTCCTCCTTGACCTCTTGCTTGGACATCTTGAGATCCTCAGACGTTTTCCAAACCTGATAGCCGTAGTCGGCGGCCACGATGATGGCCAGACCGAAGAGCAACCGTCCCAGGAGCTTCTCCACCGCATTGCCCATGAAGCGCAGAAGCTCTTCGAGGCTGGAGTCGGTCAGAAAAACCGGTTCGTTCACCAGATCCAAAACCAGAGTCCAGGCCACCAGCAAGATCACCGCCAGATTGAGCATCTTAACCCCCGTACGGACCAGCATTCCAGGTTTGAAGAGCTGCTGTATTCCATCTAGGGGATTTAAGCGTCCCCAGTTGATGCTCAAGGCGTCCGGCGTGAAATGAAATCGACTCTGAAGCCCTGAGGCGATGATGCCCGATACCATGGCCATTCCGAGCGGTGGCAGGATGAAGATCGCCAATCTCTGTCCGCTGGAAAAGGCTCCGGCCACCACCGAGTCGGCCGACGGAAGATCGGGCCGGATGTTTCCTAAGAGGCCTCGGAACTGATAGGACAGCTCAGTCCAGAGATCGGACCCTATCCATTTCAGGATGATGAGGGTCGTTAGAATGCTGAAGAGGGTATTGATTTCAGCGCTTCGGGCGAACTGGCCTTTGGTGATGGATTCCTCCAGGCGCTTGGGGGTCGCCTGCTCTGTTTTGCTCTCGGGATCGTCAGCCATGGTGCGCCTTTCAATTCCCCGGAATGACCCGCAACAGACCGGCTGCATCGAGCAGGTCTCCCGGCAATCGCTGGGCGCGGGCGCTGAGGTGCAGTGCCGCCAAATGGAGGCTGGCACCGAAGAGGTACAGACCGATTACCGCGCGAAACAAAAAGCTGTCTTGGAAGACAGGCAGCTGGGGAAGTGCTCGGCCCAGAAGCAGTAGAGCGACATTGAGAAGAAATCCGCCAGCGATCACCGGCATCGCAAGTTTGACCGAAAGCAGCAGCGTGGCCGCGGTCATTCCACCCATCCAGTTCAGCAGTCCCGAGGCATCGGTGGTGCCGATCGAGACCATTGGCAGCAGTTGGAAACTTTCGGCGAAGGCCAGCAACCAGCGGTCGTAGAAACCTCCCCCAAACATGATGAGTTGGGCCAGAAATTCGAGCATCACGCTGGGTTCACTCGAGGGCTCACCGGAGCCTGGAGAGAAGATTTGGGCGCTTTGTAGGCCCATTTCATTGGAGATCAAATGGCCTGCTCCCTGTGCGGCGAAGATCGCAAACCGGGAACTGAAGCCCAACAGCAGGCCGATGAGTGTTTCACGGGCAGTGAGCAGTGAGATCTCAAGCCAGCCCGATGTCATCGACGGAATCGGCAGCCGTTGGGCCACCGGAATCATGGCCCAAACCACGGCCAGAGTGACCATGAGACGGACCCGCACCGGGATGCCGCGCCCCGAGGTGATTGGGGATGCGGACAAGCAGGCACCTGTCCTCCACAGCACCCACCAACCTGTCCACAATTGGTCCATAGGGCATCCTAACGGTTGATGCGTCCCATGAGGCCGATGACGCCCGTGGTGTAGTCCATCACGATTTGGAGCGCCCACGGCAGAATCATCAGCAAAACTCCAAGGACAGTGAGCGCTTTGGGCACGAAACTCAGGGTTTGCTCCTGCAGCGAGGTGATCGTTTGAATGAGACTCACGATCAACCCTGTAATCATGGCCGTCAGCAGCAGTGGTGACGCCACGATGAAGATTCGCTCGACCAGTTGCTTGAGGAGGTCCACAGCCAGTTCCGGTGTCATGCGATGGGTTTCTTGAAGGGGTCGACAGCGCT
>JBDKKQ010000185.1:0-12746 GCA_039796015.1 Verrucomicrobiota bacterium | reverse complement strand
CGCGGGCACGTTCTCATTGGGAATCTCGATCGACCCGGTGAGCCGCACCTCGACCACCACCCCCGAGACGCTCGCCGTGACCACGGAGCCAGGCTCAAGCGTCCAGCGCTCGACGGAGGTTTCGTTCGCCGCCTGGGCGACGGCGCCACGCGCTCGGGACCAGCGCAGGTCGCATCGAACGGTGTCGGCGCTGCACAGCACCGGCAGCCCATTCGCGGGCTCGCCGTTCGTGCCAGCCACCACGACGTTGCCGACCAGGGAAGCGAGCTGCTCAATGGCACGGTCCGTCGCGACTTCGTTGCCCGAGCGGCACGCGGCATCGAGCATCTCGAGATCGTTCTCCACCGCGTCCATCCGATCGAGCAGTGCGATCGTGCAGCGGTCTTGCGACGCCGCGTCGGCACCCGCGCAGCAGGACGCCGCGTCCATCGCGAGGCGTTCACCGAAGCGTGCACGCCAAGCATCCGTTCGCGTGTCGGACTGGCAGCCCTGGCTCAGGACGGCGAAGGCCACGAAGCAGATGATTCCCATGCGACGGTTGAGGCGGTGAAGGATCATCGGGGGCTCCTCTCGGTTGAACCTCGCTGCAGCAGCGAATCGGCGATTGCGGCGCACTCCGAGGCGTTGTATCGGAGAATCTTGGGCGACTTCAACCCCCTATGGACGCACCATACCCCTCCGCGTGAGCGGAGGCAAAGGAGGAGGGTGCGATCCGCGATGGCTTCGGAACGCGGGTGGACCCGCTCCGCACATGGATGTGAGCTATCCTCGTCTGACCGGCGATTCGCGTGAAGCAGCAGTCGCACGTACGGGCACAAGGGGACCTTCCGATGCATCCACTGACGCGTGTTCGTGACCACCGACTCCAGGCTCTGTCCATCCCTGCCCTCGCTGCGGCACTCTTGGTCCTGCCCGGCTGCCTCGCGTTGTATGAATACGAGCCAGTCACGGTCACGGTGATTGACGCTGAGTCCAACGCCCCGATCCGGGGAGCCCAAGTCGAACTCCGCTACACCTACATGATGTGCCTCAACCCGCCAAGAGACGTCTCAGTCGAGACTGGCTCAGACGGGCGGGTCGAGATCGAAGAGGCAACGTTTGGAGAAAAGGGGTGGAAAGTCTCTGCTCCGGGCTACATCACGACCGGTCCAGCTCCCGCCCCAGATGGTTCGCCCGGAAATCCACATGAGTTCCGCCTGTACCGCGAACCCGAACCCGAGATCGTGGTGGTCATCCCCACTGGATACGCGGGTCCAGTCTTGATCGACTTCATTCCATCCGACACCTGGATTCAGGATGCCCCAGGATCCCGACGATTCAGGTTCGAGTCGTCGGCCAACGGCTATGTCCCGATCATCGCCAGTCCGCTCATTTACCGCGCTCAGTGGAAGAACCCTCGCGTCGAGTATCGCGACGGAACGCTGATCGCGCACGCGGGGGACGCGCACGACCACGAACTTGCGTTTCGAACGGTCTCACTCTTAAGGATAAACGGCGATCAGTGGTTCTGCCTTATTGGCACATCTGCGGATGAGCAAGCGCTCCTCGATCGCGTAGCACCTCGCACGAATGGAACCCGCCACTGGAATCAAGCGGCTGAAGAACGGCTGTTTCGCGAATACAGGCGGGCGGGCATCGTGCCAGCGGCCCGCTGATTTTGGCAGCGCAACACGACCCGCCCCTCCGCGTGAGCGGAGTCATCACCCGCGGGTCGCTGTTCGCAACGGTTCGGGACCGAACCAGCGGGGCCGACCCCGGGGGTAGTGACCGCTCCAGCGGGCCCGACCCACTCTTAACCCGGCACCCTCCCGCGGAGAGACCCGGAGAGACTTTCGGCCCATCCGGTCAGCCAGCGAGGGTGTTCGGGCGACCCGGCGGTTAAGACTGAGAGACACGCGGCGACCGCCCGCCCTGGCCCACCCCTCGAAATCCCTGCGCACAAAGCGGGAGACGCGCCCTCCTGGAGGACGCGTCTCTCGTGCGTTTGGCGATGGCTGCTGTTCGCAACCACTCTTGAAGTAGCGGGCAGCAAATGGTTGCGGTACCGAATGTTGATTGACAAACTAGGTGTCTCTGGGTATTCTTGACAGAACCCAGGCCACGGGGGCCTGCTGTTCAACCGGGTAAATCTTCAAAGAAAGACGGGGAAATGATAAATAGAACCGGGCGTTACACGGGTGTTCTCTCGCTGGGAATCGTGGCTGGCTGTGCCTTTGGGCAGGTTGCCGGATACGAGGTCATCGACCTTGGCACGCTGCCGTCCCCGGCGGATCCGAAGTCGGATGCATGGGCTATCAATGATCGGCATGAGATTGTGGGTTGGGCCATCGACTCGTTCTACCAGCCACACGCCACGATTTGGCTTTACTGCCCGAACTACGGGCTCGCGGCAGGGCAGTGGCACGATCTCACCGACATGGCTGGCGAGAGTGATTTCGGGGAGGCGTACGACATCAATATGTCAGGCCTGGTGGTCGGTCGCCAGACGGTCTCGACCTCTGGCTGGGCGCCGCGCGGCTATATCTGGGATGTCGCATCTAGCCCGCTGGTGATCACGGAACTCGACACGCTCGTCGGTGGCGCGACGACGGAAGGGTTTGCGGCCGCGATCAACGATGCGAGCCCCGCGATCGTGGTGGGATTCGCGCAGGCTTCTGGTAGTTGCGGCTTCTCTCCGCGGTACGAGGCCTTCAGCTACCAGTATGGGGATCCGCCGACAACGTTGACGGCCCTGGGTGCCAACTCCGGCAACTATTTCAGCATGGCGTCCGGCGTGAACAACGCGTCTACGCCGCGCGCTGCCGGAAGGTCTACCTCTGAGCAGTGCCTGATTACCTCTTGCCAAAACGACCAGACGGCCGTTGATTGGACGATCTCTGGGTCGCCGACCCTGACGACGCTGCCAGACAACGGTGCCGCGTATGGCGCACAGGCTTGGGGGATCAACGACGCTGGCCACGCTGTCGGACTCGCGCTCACCGCCACCTCGCCGTGCGTTAAGCATGCGGCCTTCTGGTCCACTTCTTCATCGAGTCCAGTCGACCTGGGATCCATTGGCATATCCGGTTCGGATGCCTCGCGCGCCTTCCGTCTCACCGAGTCGGGCGCCAGCGGGGAAGTCACCGTGGTGGGCGGCGACACCACTAACGCCCTCGCGTATCGCTGGTACCGCGACGGGACTGGTACGTGGAGTGGTACGGATCTTAACTCGCTGATCTCTCCGCTCTGTGGCTGGGTGCTCAGCGAAGCGCATGATGTCTCTTCTGACGGTTGGATCGTTGGCGGTGGCTGGATCGCGCAGCCGGCAGGCGGTTCGGAGTATCACGGGTTTCTTCTCAAGCCGATCACTTGTTTGGGCGACCTCGACGGGTCCTGCACGGTGAACGGCGCAGATCTCGGGATTCTCCTTGGCGCGTGGGGCTGCACCAGCCCCTGCCCGGCCTGCCGGGCTGACCTTAATCGAGATGGCCTCATTAACGGTGCTGACCTAGGCATAATTCTCGGCGCATGGGGGGCCGCGTGTGAGTGTTGGTCCTGCCCGAGCGGCAACCGGAGCAACGTCGCGCAGGAATCTGAATCGGACAGCGTGCTCGCAGAAGGGCTCGCCATCCTCGGCTACGGCTCGGTGGCAGAATTCAACGCGTCACTGCGTAATCGGTCCGACAGTGAGCGCGCAGAAGTTCTCGATTGGCTACTCACTTACTTGACTGCGCGAAACTAACCGTGTAAGATGTCCGTAGGGGAATTCTGAGGACCGTTATGACATGTGTAACCCCTATAACTTTCGGTCTGGCGGTGCTCTGCGTCGCGGGGCAGTCGTTCGGCGGACTTGCCGTCGTCACTGGTGCAGCGAATGCGAATCAGTGGCTTGGCGATGCAGGGGCTTACAGCACAATCACGTTCACGGAATTCCCCTACGGCACGTTGATCACGGAACAGTATGCATCGCTGGGGATTCACTTTGTCGAGCCGCAGGGCAACTGGATCTACTCAACGGTTTCGTTCACGCAAGATGGATGGGGGCTCCAGGGAGAGAACTCGATCGACATGCGGTTCGACACGCCGATGCGTGGACTCGCGGTGTACTACCCCGGAGTCGTGAAGGCACAGTTCTTTTCCGGGGACCAGCTCGTCTACTCATGGACGCAGAACTTCGGTGGCGGATCAAACAAGTTTGCCGGGTTCTTTGGGGACGTGGCCTTCGACCGGGTTGTGTTCAAGAACGCGGTGAATCCGCCACCGTGGGGCAGCACCTACCCCGTGTACTTTGACAACCTCTACTTCACGACGGTTCCAGTGCCGGGCGTTGCCTTCTACCTGATTGCGGGCGTTTCGATCGTGTGCAGGCGGCGAGAAAGGGCGGTCTCGCGTTAGGTTTCCTCCGCTGGGCGGGTGCTCTTCGAAGCCATAGCCCGCGGTCAGTCGTTCGCAACGGGTCGGACCCGCCCCAGCGGGCCCTACCCCGGGGGTAGTGACCGCTCCAGCGGGACCGACCCAGTCTTAACCCAGCACCCTGCCCGGCGAGAGACCCGGAGAGACTTTCGGCCCATCCGCTAGGCCAGCGGGCACGTGCTGGGCTTCCGCGCGGGCAGCGGGCTGCGTGCCCTGATCCAACCTGCTCTGGTAACCTTCCACCTCTGGACGGACGATGCCTACCCCCTCCTCTCCAACTCAGCGGACCTCAGCGAAGGTCACTATGTCCGACCTTGTTTGGGTCGCATTCGGTGTTGCCTGCAGCCAATTTGTCGATCTCGGAGTTTCCAGTTCGTGGTGGGTTTCGCTGCTCGTCGCGTCTGCATGCGGAGCGATCGTCGGGATCGTCATTGCGATAGTCATGCGCGCCGCGGGCATTCAGGTCTTCAAGTCGTAGCCGCCTCGCTCCTACAGCCGGGTTCTTCAACTGAAGCGCGCGATTCTCGATGCAAGCGCGGCGTCGCTTGACGTCCTCGCCTGTCAGGACGGTGGCTTTGCCTAGCAGGGGTGCGCTGAACAGGTCCTCTCCTTGCGAGAGACTTTCGCGGCCAAAGGTCCGGAGGGGGTTCGATGAAGCGTTCGAACTGTTCGCGGCACCGTCCCGAGGATGTCTTCGCGGAGCTGAGGCAGGCTCGACCCACGTGAGCCGCTACAAGGCTCACGTCTCGACTCATCACCCGAGACCTCCGCGTTCCGCGGCCTCCGCGCCGTCCGGATTTTGGCCGAAGCGCCTCGGTTGCTTATGAGTTCGTGCATTTCGGCCTCGGGAACCGTGAACCAGAGACCTTTCGGCGCGCGAGGTCTCTCGATGCGCGGAGAGACAATCCGGCGAGACCTCCACGACGGTTGGCCAGGCACCCGGCCGCGCCACTCCACTGGCCCACCCTCAGAGACCTCGGCGCACGCAACCCCTTGTCGCAAAAGCGCGTACGCACGCCGCAAAACGCGAACGCCCCGGCCGTGTGGCCGGGGCATTCACTCTGAACCGTTTGGCGCGCCAGTTTCGCGCGCGCCTCTTGAAGTAGGGAGAGCTGGACGGATTTCGAACGTTTCGAGGGATCTAGCTCGCAGAAGAGAGCTGGATAGCCCCTCGTGGCGCGCTCAGAACAGGGTTCTAGATCTCTCTAGTTGGCCCGCACCGTACCCCTCCGCGTGAGCGGAGGCACTCCTTGGGGATGCTGTTTCAAGGCGCGAACACCTGGCGGATGATCTCGTCCATCGCAGGGCGCGACACAACGGATGAGGCGATGCCGGTCCAGGCGATTTCGTCGAGGCGACCACGCGCCTCAGATGCCCACTTGACTTTGGCTTCCTCGAAACCGCGCTCGCTCCAAGACGGATGCCCCCGCGCAAGATCGGCGGTCCTGCCGATGACCTGCAACGCATCGGCTCGCGAAGCCTGCAGCTCTTCACGAAGCAACCGCCCGAATCGCTCGCAGGATTCCTTGTCTCGCACCAGTCCGGACTCGACGAACCGGCGTCGCGCGAGATCGAACTCCCTGAGCATCCGGTCGCGTCCGGCGATGCGCCGTCGCGAGGACTCGAGGCACAGATCCGTGACGGCCGCTCGATCCTGCTCGGGCACGAACGGCTCCAGCATGGTCACCACCGTGTCGAACGCGAAGATATCCGCAGCGAGTGCCCCGTACGTCAGCAGCAACAGCCGCTCGTCGAGCTTCTTCGCGACCGCGGTTGGCAGTTGCGCCTTCGCCACGGCCGCCAGCTCCTGGTTCGTGGCGGACACCTGCGCGGCCCCCAGGGCGATGGGTCGGAAGGCGCTCGCTCCGGCCCCCGCCGCGGATTTCCCGGCGCTGATCGCCCGTTGGAGGGCTTGGTATGCCATGTAGCCCGACTTCACCGTGGCCTCCACGACGATGCGGCGCTGCTCGGCGACGCGCAGAAGATTGTCGCGTGCCAGCTTCCTGATCGACGCACTCGCTTCCGGGCCGGTGCGAGGGTCGGAGGCGGCCTCGTGCAGGAGTGTCAGGATGTTCGCCGCGAGCTGAGGGGCAGTGGACGGGTCGGGCGTGAACGCATCCGCGCGCCGAGCGAGCATGACCTGTTCGACCATGAGGTCCCGTATCGAACCGTCGGACTCCACGCACGCAAGCGCATCCTGCAAGGACGTGCGCTCACGGTCGAAGAGCTGCGCGACGACATCGTCGCGGCGACGCACCAGTTCCTTGAGCGCCTTGGCACGCTCGCCATAGTCCTGCATCTCGCGCGATTGCGCCGCATACTCGGACGCCGGCTGCCGCAGCGGGCCAAACAGCTCCGCACTCCATGCTGCATCGGTCGGCGCCGTTGACCGTGCCCAAGCCTCGACGGCTGCGGACTCCTTGGCTGATGCGCCACTGATCCATCCGAGGTACGCAGCATCCTCCTCCGAGATCGAGCGAGGCAGGTACAGCTCGACCTGCATACTCCCGGGCAACGCCTGGATAACGTCCTGGCCTACGGCGACGCACGGATGCGCCAACGACAACAGCGCACCCACGATGAACCGCAGCGTCACATACCTCATCTCGCATCCTTCCGTCGAAGTCACCGTTCGGCGGCCCCACCGGGAGCCCCGTCTCGTTCCAAAAGGGACGCACCATACCCCTCCGCGTGAGCGGACGCAGAGTAGTAGCAGGAGTAGGAGAGAGGTCGCCGGACGTCGATGGACGACGGGTGCCTAGCGACAGCGCCGACACTCGGCCTTCTCCTGCCGATCAGCGACGGCGCCGGGAGCGCGGGAGCCCCGCGAATCCAAGGAGCGCGAGCGCTCCGGGCGCGGGTACCAGCTCATACTGAAGGTCGTCCATCGCGAACGCTCCTCCCGGGGCCACGCCGAACTGCGATGTGTACTGGCTGGTGATGACGATTCGATCGACCTCGAGCCCGTTTACGGATGGGGCGATGAACGTCGGACCTGCAATGGTGATCATTGAACGAATGTCAAACACCATGTTGGAGCCGGAGTAACCGACAACCCGAAGCTCATTCGAGATGCCCGCCCAGATTGCGGTGAACCACGCACCGCCGAAGGTCCAGCGCCCGCCGTCAGCGCGGGTGACGAAGTACTCGGATGGCTGCCAGATCGAGTAGTTCATCGAGCAGGCCGCCTGGTTTCCGCTTGTGACCCCGTTCACGGCTGCAGGTTGCCCCACCGCACCGGTCCACGGAGCTGTCGGGCGGTAGTACCCCCAAATGTTGTAGTACTGGGGTGATTCGAAGTTCTGGTTGGTGGAGGTGAACAGGAAGCCACCGGAATCCGCACACGGGGCCAGGTCGACGTACTGGTAGTGACGCGTCGGTGCCGGGAGATCGTCGAACGTGACGACACCGGCGGATGCAGTCGGCGCCACGAGAAGAGCCATGGTGGCAAGTTGGGCCCCTCGAGAAGAAATCGCAGTGATTCGCATGGGAAGCTCCATTCCAGATCTTGAAGGCGAAGAGGCTCGTGCCCCAGGCAGTCGGCCCCGTCGGCAAACAATACGAGCGGCATGCCCGTTGGGTTGCCACGAGCAACGGAACTCACGGGCGCGGGACACACCGCGTCGCTCCTCTTTGAACGCACGGAGAAACCCGACGTGTGCACGATACCCCCCGAACGCGACGCTTCGCCCGAAATGTTGACCGAAATCGCCCCGCCCCACGATGCTCACGCCCGCTGATACCCCAAAGGAGATTGGGAGAGAGTGAATGGTCTGGCGCACTCCCGACGGGGTCGGTAACGGATGGACCTCATCCCGTCTTGATGCCACTCGAGCCACGAGGAATCCGGGCTGTCAGCGGCCTTCACTCCTCTGGAGGAGCTGGGAGTACCCGCGCTACCCATGGCCGCACCATACCCCTCCGCGTGAGCGGAGGGAAAGAGGCAAGCCCGAGCCCCATCACAACCCACGTCCCCTCACGGCCCGGCCGCACTCAGGACAGGCACGCTGGTCGGCCAGCAGCCGCTGTCCGCATACGGCGCAGCCGCGGGGGGATCCGCACGACGGACATGACTCGTCCGCGGGACCGAGGACGCCATGCGAGGAGCAGTACGGGCAGACGTCGATGCCGACCCCTCGCAGCCGCGAGCGCACGAGACGCGGGAAGACGAACATGGCAACGAACATCGACAGTCCGCCCGACGCGCTTGCGAGCGCTGCCATCTGCAAGTAAGCGGGAGCACGTCCGCCCCATCCCAGCAGGAGAACGACCGTGCCTGCAGCGCCGACGACACCCAGAACACCGGCCACCCACAGCCTCCGGAGGCGGCGCGCACGCGTGACTGCAAGGATCGTCGTCGGGCTGTCGGCCATGTTGATCTCTTGTCGCGGAGGCCCAATGCTGCCGAGCGCTCTTGGCCCCACCCATGGACGCACCATACCCCTCCGTGTGAGCGGAGGCCGCGGCCTCGGGTCGCAGTTCGCAACGGTTCGGGACCGAACCAGCGGGGCCGCCCCCGGGGGTAGTGACCCCTCCAGCGGGACCGACCCACTCTTAACCCGGCACCCTGCTCCGCGAGAGACCCGGAGAGACTTTCGGCCGAGTCGGTCGGCCAGCGGGGGATCGGAGGGTGGCGATCGACCCGATCACGTGTCGAGCGGGATGTCGTCTCACTCCTCGTCCGAAACCATCCACTCGAGGATCGCGGAGCTTCGCGGCAGACACCAGCCGATCGGGAGGTTCCTCCCGTCGGAGATTCAGCGCCGCGAGCGTGGGCGATCGGGCTCAGTCACGGAAGACCGGCAGCAACCGCACAACCGCATTCCGGGCAGCGAGACTGGTCGGCAAGCAACCGGTGGCCGCAATCTGGACACTCGTTCCGGCGGCTCCGGAACCAACGGCGCGACAGCGCAAACGCCGTCGCGATCCCGAAGAACACGGCGATCGTCGCCAGCAACGAAACGGCTAGGCGTACGGTGCTGACCTGGAGGTTCCGGGATGACTCGCACAGGTCGGCAAACGTCGCGTACGACAGATGGTCCGGCCGGCACCGGACCCACGCGACACGGATCGGCCACCCGAACTCGTGCCATCCCTCGCCGCTGCCCAAAAACGACTGTTGCCCGGGAACAACCAGGCCGTACTCGTCCGCAAACGACGAACGCCGCACGCCGATGCGGTAGTCGGGCGGGTAGCTCGACCCGACCACTTCCCAGTATCGCGCCGAAAGAAGGTCTTGATCCGCCGGGACCGCGACCGGATGGCTGAGGGTCGTCCCGTGCGCAAGCCCGACGATCCATGGGGCGTAGACGCCCGCCGCAATGGCCAACGCTGCGAGGCCCATGGAGAGGCCGAGGCGCAGAGGCGGCCGATCCAAGCCCGTCAACCTCCAATGGCAGAGCCAGACTCCGGTCATGATGCCCGCCAGCACCGCCACCCATTGCGCAGACGCCCAGAGCGCATCGGCCAACGTGGCATGCGCTGGCCGATCGCACCCCGCGAGGACGACGGGGATGAACCCGGTGGCCATCCCCACGAGGACGGGAAGGATGAGGACGGCCGGGCTTCCCTGAGACAGCTCGGCCGATGAACGCCGCTGCCTGGTCCGCACTGGCGGTATCGGTCTCATGGACGTTTCCATGGACGCACCATACCCCTCCGTGTGAGCAGTGTCATCACCCGCGGGTCGCAGTTCGCAACGGGTCGGGACTGAACCAGCGGGGCCTACCCCGGGGGTAGTGACCGCTCCAGCGGGCCCGACCCAGTCTTAACCCGGCACCCTGCTCCGCGAGAGACCCGGAGAGACTTTCGGCCCATCCGGTCGGCCAGAGGGGGAGCCCGGCGACCCGGCGGTTAAGACCCCGAGACAACGCGGCACCAACCGCCCTGGCCCACACCTCAAAAACGCTGCGCAGAAAGCGAAAGACGCGCCCTCGCGGAGGACGCGTCTCTCGTGCGTTTGGCGAGGGCTGCTGTTCGCAACCACTCTTGAAGTAGTCCGAGCGAAACAGGTTTCGAACAGGCGAGTTGGGGTTTCGATCTCCTAGAGAGCGAGACGCCCCTCTGGCGTGCTCAGAATGGGGTTCCGGCTCGCTTGGAGAGACCGGGATACCCCCGCGCACGATCGATCGATGTTGGACCAACCTCCCCCACTGGGCGCTCAAGCGATCTCAACCACCCGCTGCCCTTCCGCGATCGCGGCCACGACCGCGGGGAGCGACCGCACAAATGCCTCGACCAGCGCGTCACGTCGGCAGTTGCCGAGCCGGACCCAGATCAGTCGCCCCTTGTCGCCGGGCTGGTTCGCGAGGAACAGAAGGTCCTCGTCCTTGCTCACCACGATGCGGTCTTCGCGGCGCGCCCAGGCCCAGAGCGCCCGATCGTCCGCGGTGTCCATGCCGACCATGGCCACATGGACCGAGTCATGACCGGCCTCCTCCAGGAACTTCGACAGGCGCGGCGGGAGCTGATTGTCGACGACGAACCTCATGCGACGCGGATCACCGCGTGGCTCATGTGGACGGCGGCATAGGCGATGGCCGCCAGCACGTCATCGCGCACCAGCGACGGATGGTCGGACAGCACCTCCTCGGTGGAGGCGCCGTTCGCGAGCAGTTCGAGCACGTCGGACACGCGCATGCGGGTCCCGCGGATGCATGGACGGCCGCCGCACTTGCCGGGCTCGATGGTGATTCGTTCAAGGAGCGCGCTGGACATGACCTCACTATAGCGGGCATGGCGCGCAGATCACCGTTTCCTGCGAAAGCGCCTCGTCCCCGCCGATCTCCTGGTAGCGCTGCCGCAGCTCGCGTGCGGTCATCGCCCCGAGCCGCCTGCGCTCGGCCTCCACGTCGAATCGCTCGCTGGTCGCCGTCATCGTGCCTCCTCTGGCCGCGGGTTCCCCGCGCCGGGCACAGTGACGCTCGACTCGGCCACGAGATCAAGGCATGTCGCGCCCGATTCCGCGAGGATTCGCTGGCGGCGGATATCGTCGAGGCGTCGGATGCCGCGGGCGAGGAGGTCGCCGAGGGCGCGCAGGCGCCGGGGGGCGGTGTCGGGCTCGTGGTGGTGCGTCATGGCGGGCGGAGGGCGCGGTGCCTCTACCCTTGGATTTCCGCCATGGAAACGCGGGTCTTCCGAATCGGGGGAGAATGTTCGGGGATGGCGTGCGGGACAGCCGCCGTTGGGTGGACCTCTTCAGTGCAACCTTGTCAACCGATATCGATGGCACAAGTATCCAAGAGAGGGCACGTGCCGCGAACTGATTTTTGAGGACGACGCTATCCTCAACCGGGAGTTCACAGCTACGTACAAGAGGGCGCCCAAATGGGCGGCTCAAGGTGCTTCCGAGGGAACGATGGGAATGGGAGCCAGCCGATTGAACGCAGTATCTCGTCACCGTGATTTCGGTTTGGAAAGCGGTGCAACACACTTCTTCCGCAAGCGCGGCCGAGTCCATGCTTGCTTTGGGACGCTGACGCGCTTGCTTGTCGCACTCGTCGCAGGGACACTGAGCCTGACGGCCTGCCATCGAGTGCCGTCGCAGCCACCGGGACCGTCCGAATTGGTTACCGCTATCGAAGCCGCGCGCGCAAAGCTTCAGAGTGGTGCCACGATGCCAGTTGCCATCAGCACACCTGGCGCGACAACGGTGACTTGGGTCGTCTCATCGCCTTATGGATTGACCGACGCGTGGCTAGAGGCAAACACCACTTTGGGAGCGGGCGAGCGATGGAAGCTCAGGAGGGCTTGCGACGACATCGAAAATGTGTTGATTGCGAAAATTGATGGATCGGACGTTGTATCCATCGAGTGGCTGGCTCCTATTTTTGGTTTCAAGGGTTCGCTGGTGCTTAAGCCTGCTGATCGCCTCGAGATGAAGGAGGTCGAATCTCCGCGACGTTACCTGCTCATGGTGCCGATGCATGAGCGGGGTCTCTGACACCCACTCTTCAGCCCGTCATGCTGTGCACTGCATGGTCGCCCCCGACTTGATGCCAACGAGCCACGATGAATCCGGGCTGTCAGCGGCCTGCATTCCTCTGACCGAGTTCAGCGCGCTTGCCATCCCGCATGGACGCGCCATACCCCTCCGCGTGAGCGGAGGCAGAGGAGGAGGAACGGAACAACTCAGATGCCCTTCTTGCCCGCGTCCGGCCTTCCGCTGCCGCGTTCGAAGTACCCCCGGATGCGCTCCGCGATGTTCGGGATCCCGTCTGCGTCTGAATCCCCACAGTTCGGTCCTGCCGACGCATCGAACGCCCCGGCGCCGATCGCGCCGAAGTAGGACGGGAACAGCAGCGTCCCGGGAACGGCTCCATCGGTCACGCTCGTGGCCCGCCCGTCATCGAGCC
>JBDKKQ010000184.1:0-4221 GCA_039796015.1 Verrucomicrobiota bacterium | reverse complement strand
ACCGGTTCACCGTGACCCGAGCCGTGAGGGGATTGGCTGGATCGACTAACCAACGGGCGAGGGTCAGGCGATTGGCCGGGAGTCCCGCTGGCAGGGGTGGGAACACCGCTGGAATGCCCGGCTGAACGACCTTCCCCTTGGTCAGGAAGTCGCCACGGAGATGAATGTAAGTCTCGCGCGGCTGCGGATCGGTTCGTTCCTGCATCACCAGCGTGGTGAACTTCTGAGCGGCGCGCTGCCGACGATTCTGCTCAAGAACAAAGAGTTCACGCTCAAGGGTACGGACTTTCTCCGAGGCGGAGCGCTGGCTGGCTGCCAAGAGCGCCGACTGCTCGGTCGACCGTTCTTGCGAGGACCGGGAGGCGGCCACCCGCACGTCCTCAGGCAGGGGCCATTGGCGTTGGGGATCTTTCTCTGTGGTCACCGAGATGCGGAATCGGCCGATGCAATGGCTGTTCCCATGGTAATGGTCGAAGCGAAAGGTGAGCCGGCTGCCCCCGCGATATCCGGTCGGATCCTGCAACCGAGCGATGAGAAAGTGACGCTGTCCAAAGCGAGGACCAATGGACCAACCCGTCTTGGAATTACGATCGATCGCGTGCTCGGCCTTGTAATACTGCTGTTCCCAATCGGCGGTGGCGCTGCTGAAAAAGAGATTGGTGTTGGCCGGAGCGACGCCCTTCATGGGAGCGGCGGCGAAGGAAAATTCGTCGAGAATGAAATTACCGCTGGCGCCCCAACGACCCGGACCATTCTTCGGGAGGCTAGGATCGGGCAGCACTTCGAGCAGGACAGCCGTAATGCCTGTGAGGTCCGTCTCGGCTTCGACGGTAATGGTGTCGTAGATGGCGTTGACCCCAGTTCCGAGGAGGGATCCGTCCGGCAAGTTTGTGTAGCTGGAACCGCCGGTGGACTGGGGGTTGACGAGTTGGAGAGTGCGCCACGGGTCCGCCTTCCGAGCCACCGACTTCTCCCAAACGGCCTGAGATTTTTGAAGTTCCTTCTCGATGCGGGAAAGCTCATCCCGGGTCTCCTGCAATCGTCGAGACAGGTGCGCATCCATGTCGGTCAGGTCGGGCTTCGGCACCTCGACCGAGGGGCCGAGACTGTAATTGCCCGAGTCGGAACTGTTGTTGAAGAAGGAGTAAAACCGGTAGTACTCCTCATGGGTGATCGGATCGTACTTGTGCGTGTGGCATTCGGCACAGTTCAGGCTGAGTCCTAACCAGGCCGTGCCCACGGTTGCTACCCGGTCCTTCACCGCCTTGGTGCGGTACTCCTCGGCGTCGCCACCCCCCTCGTCGTTGACCTTAGTATTGCGGTTGAACCCGGTGGCGATGCGCTGGGCCAAGGTGGGTTGGGGCAAAAGATCACCGGCCAGCTGGTCGATGGTAAACTGATCAAACGGTTGGTTCTTGTTGAAGGCCTCGATCACCCATTGGCGGTAAGGCCAAATGGAACGCGCCAAATCTACCTGGTAACCATTGGAATCGGCATAGCGCGCGAGGTCGAGCCAACCCCGGGCCATGTGCTCCCCGTAGTGGGGCGAAGCAAGCAGGCGGTCGACGAGCGTCTCAAACGCGCGCGGCGACTTGTCGGCGAGAAAGGCGCTGATCTCGGACGGTTCCGGAGGCAGGCCAGTGAGGTCGAGGGAAACGCGACGAATCAGATTGGCCCGATCGGCTTCAGGCTGTTGCTGCAGCCCTTCTTTGGCCAATCGAGCCACAATGAAGCGGTCGATGGGATTTTGAAGAGTGGCCGTCTTGGGCAGATTTTCTGGAGGATTGGGTCGGATCGGCGCCTGGAAGGACCAATGCTTCTGGATATTGCTATCAGGCCAAACAGCACCTTCGCGGATCCAGCGGGTGAGGCTGGCAACTTCGGCCGGTGTCAATCGCGGACCCTTGGGCGGCATGACCTCATCTGGATCGGTGGCGGTGACGCGACGGATGAGTTCGCTGGTCTCGGGTTTTCCCACCTCGAGGACCACCTTGCCAGATTCGGCCGCCTGAAAGGCCGCCGCTCGAGAATCCAGGCGAAGATTGGCCTTTTGCTTGTCCGGGCCATGGCATTCGAAGCAACGCCGAATTAGTAGCGGCTCAATCTCGGCCGTGAAGTCGGTCGCCGCCATCGTCTGGGAAACCAGGAGGGTTCCGGTGAACAGGGCGATTGCCTCGGGAAGCAGGGGGATCTTCATGGGCTCTGGTATTTCGGCATTTTCTGGCAGACTCCCTCCAAAAGCCAGACTGGAAGAGTCCCTGAAGCGGGGAAAACGCAGTGCGAATGGACGGGCAGCAACGGGTAACAGTTAGTTCTGGCGGACGGCGCGGTGTGCCGATGAGTGACCAGACCCGTCGGAGGACTCGGCGAAGCGACCCAACGATCCAGAGGGGAGATCACCGCACCCTAGCCCAGTCCGAGCCGCCCCGTGGGTGCTGGGCTCAAGAAGGCGGCGCGGCGCGCGGAAACAGGGTTCATCGAGAAATTGTTTCTGGGACAAAATGGTGTTTGGGGAGCGCTTCCACAATCGGGCTAATCCTCCTAAGCTTCCGACCCCACGGTGAAGCCTTCGTCCATCCTGCTAATCGCCGGTGAGCCCAGTGGCGACCAACTCGCCGCCGAGCTAGTTCGCGCTCTGCGCCGAAGGACGGGTCCTCTGGAGCCCCAGTTTTTCGGGGCGGGGGGGCCGGCCATGGCGGCGGCCGGAGTGGAAATTCTCTGCGACTTGACCGCGCATTCGGTCATCGGTCCCGCCGATGCCCTTCGCCAGTTGGGGCGGTTCCAAAACGCGTTCCGACTGTTGTTGGAAGCCGCCCGCGAACGGACTCCCGACGTAGTGATCGGAGTCGATTTCGGGGCCTTCAATTTGCGCTTCCTCAAGGCCATCACCGCAATGACTGCTGAGTGCTCTGGAACTTTCCAGAACTGGCGGCCGCGACGGGTGCAATTCGTGTCGCCGCAAGTTTGGGCATCGCGGGCCGGACGGGCCCGAGAGATGCCTCGAATCCTAGACCGATTACTTTCGATCCTTCCCTTCGAGAAAGAGTGGTATGCCCAGAATGCACCAGGTGTGCAGGTCGACTTTGTGGGTCACCCATTGGTCGATCGGCATGGTCTACCGCCGGCGTCCCCCTTCCGATCAGCAGGGCAGCAACCCCATCTGGTGCTGCTCCCGGGCAGTCGCAACGGAGAACTGCGACGCCACTGGCCAGTGGTCGCGGCGGCGGCCCAGAAGATCATCGAGAAAACCGGGGCCCGATGCACCCTAGTGTTGCCACATGAAGCCGCCCGGTCGGCTCTGCCTCCTGGGATTCCTGATCCTGAAGGCCTGTCGGTCCAGATCGGAAAACTCGCCGCAACCCTGGCCGACGCCGACGTAGCCATCGCCTCGACCGGAACCGTGACTCTAGAGTGCGCCTGGTTCGCGGTGCCCACGATCGCCCTCTACAAGACCTCGTGGAGCACTTACCAAATTGGAAAGCGGATCATCCAAGTTCCTTTTTTGGCCATGCCCAACCTCTTGGCCGGCAAGGCGGTCCTGCCGGAGTTCGTCCAAGATGCGGCGACTTCCGACGCCCTGGCTGAGGCGACCCTGAACCTCCTGACAACTCCGGGTGCACTCTCGGAGGCCCGAAAAGAACTCATCCTGGTTCGCCAGCTTCTAGGACCTGCAGGAGCCACCGAGCGAGCGGCTGACAAGATCTTGGCTGACTAGCCGGTACCGGGTGACCGAAAAAACCATCCTCACCCAAGCACTTCCAGCGACCTCCGGGAGAGACCAAAAAAAATACCTCACCAATGCACTTCCGAGGTAGGGCGGTTTCTCCGAAAGCGCCACGTCGGCGAACATGACAAAGAGCGCCACTCTCCCTATCCAACGCCACAGAGCCGGGCCGCCGCGGACCGGACCGCTCGGAGATCGGTCCCTACCTAGGAAGTCCTCGGGCTACCTCTCGGTGGCCGAAAAACCATCCTTACCCAAGCACCTCCAGCGACCTCCGGGAGAGACCAAAAAAAACACCTCACCCAAGCACCTCCGAGGTGGTGTCTTTGAGTAAGACACTGCACTAGGGCATTGAGCAAGCCACTGGGAGGACTCAGCCCTGTCTGGGTCTCCCTCAATGGCTGCTAAGAACTGATGCGCTGATCGGTGGATCCAACCAGAGGGCTGTCAGCGGCGGGTCACTTTCTTACGAGCTGCCTCGAGCGTTTGACGTTCGG
>JBDKKQ010000183.1:0-3703 GCA_039796015.1 Verrucomicrobiota bacterium | reverse complement strand
CCCAGGTTCGCGAAAACAATTCCAGCTACCCCCCGGGACGGATGCCACGACCTGGGCCGCTCGCTGGATCCCGCCGGGGCGATTCTCCATGGGCAGCCCGATCCACGAGCCGGGCCACGAGCTGGATGAGGTACTTCATAGTGTCACCTTGCCTGACGGGTTTTTCTTTTCAGAAACTCCGTGCACCCAAGGTCAGTGGTCTTTGCTTATGCCTAATAACCCGAGCAAGTTTCGGGGTGCTGACCTGCCGGTGGAGCAAGTTAGTTGGGAAGACGCTCGGGAGTTCGCGCGCAAGTTGACGGAGTTCCATCATAAGATGGGGCATATTTCTGCTGGTTGGTGCTGGGACCTGCCCACGGAGGCTCAATGGGAATACGCCTGTCGCGTGCGCAAATCCGGCGAGTTCTACGGACCGATCGATTCGGTGGCCTGGTATCAACTCAATTCCCAGAAGCGGACCCATCCCGTGGGCGCTCAACCGCCCAACGCCTGGGGGTTGCAGGACATGCACGGCAATGTGAGCAAGTGGTGCCTCGACTGGTACCGCCAGTACCCCTTCGAAGCGGTGACTCATCCGGTGGGGCCCGCCTTCGGCACGTTCCGGGTCTATCGGGGCGGCGGTTGGAGCGATGGTGCTCGTTGCTGCCGATCGGCCTATCGGGGTCGCAGTGTTCCGGATTTCCGAAGCAGCAATATTGGTTTCAGTCTTGTTCTGTCGGGGCCCCTTAGCGGGGTGGCGGCGGCGACCACTCATTGAGTTGGCGTTGGTTGGTACCGGCGCCCTTGGTGGTCATCGGGTCATCGGGGTTCTTCGATTCGTCAGAATGGATCACCTCGAGCCGCTCAAGCACCTCCCCGATAAAATAAAGCGAGCCGGTGACGGCGACGAAGGGTTCGCGGGCCACAGCCCTGAGTGCCTCCTCCACGCTGGCGCAGCTGCGGACGGCTCTTCCGCAATGGGCCTCTTGAAGCGCCTGGCGGAGTTCTTCGGGCTGGACTGTGCGCGGGCTCGAGACCGGGGCGACGACCAATCGAGAGGCGGCCGGAGCCAAATGGGTGGCCATTTCTTGCCACGCCTTGTCGCGCAGCATGCCCACCACCATCACGGGGTAACGCTGGGGGAAGTGGTCGCTCAAGGCCCGGCGGAAAGCGGCTACGCCGTCGGCATTGTGCGCCCCATCGAGCAGCCAGGTTTGTTCGCCGCGTTGTAAGACTTGCATGCGACCCGCCCAACGGGTGTTCGCCAGGCCCTGGGTCATGTGTTCATCCGAAACCGAAAGAAAGCCCCTGAGCAGGCGGACGGTGACCACAGCGAGGGTGGCATTCACGCGCTGATGGGGGCCGAGCAGGGACACTGGCCAGGTCATCCGACCGACGGCCGCCGCGTCCACCACCACGCAATGGGCGTCGAGTTCCCGGGCCCGGTATTGAATCACCGCCAGAGCGTCCGCCCGATCCACCGAGGTCAGGATGGGGGTGCCCGGCTTGATGATACCGGCTTTCTCGGCGGCGATCTCACCCACGGTGCCGCCCAGCACCTGCATGTGGTCCAATCCGATGGAAGTGATGACCGAGGCCAGCGGAGTGACAATATTGGTCGCATCGAGCCGCCCGCCCAGTCCGGTTTCCCAGAGGACTAAGTCGACGGACGCTTCAGCAAAGGCCATGAGTGCCACGACCGTGGTGAACTCGAAGAAGGTGGGAGTTAGGTCGTCGGGCATCCGCTGCCGCAGCTCCGAGACCAGGCGGGCGAGCGTTTCGTCGGGCAACGGGTTTCGGCTCACCTGGATGCGTTCACCGAAGCGGACGAGGTGAGGCGAGGTGTAGAGGCCGGTGCGGAACCCAGCCGCCCGGTACATGCTTTCGAGGAAGGCGCAGGTTGAGCCCTTGCCGTTGGTTCCGGCCACGTGGATGAACCGGAGCCGCTCTTGCGGATTGCCCACCGCCGCCGCCAGCCGACGGGTGGAGTCCAGCCCGGGTTGGAACCCGAACTGGCTCAACTGGTGCAGGTAGGCGAGGGCCTCGGCCGGGGTCACTGGAAATAGCCCTTACAGGTCGATCCAAGATCCGGTGGCGGCCGAATGCAGAGCCGCGTCCATGACCGCCTGGGTTTGGGCGCCATCATGAAAGGTGAGCGAGCAGGGGCGCTGCTCGCGGATGGCGTGGATAAATTCAACCGCCTGATCGTAGCGGAAGGACACCAGCGGATCGCCCACGTGTGGATCGCGGGGGGAACCGGGCCAAACCCAGAATTCGCGAGGTACGGAGAGGGGAGCCATTCCGGGTCCGCCGAGCTTGCCGAACTGCAGCTCATTCCACTTGCCGGTGGTGAACTCAAAACTGGCCTCGCTGCCGTTGATTTCTACGTAGTCGAGGCTGCGCCAGCTCTCGTTGCGGCCGCTGGCCAGCTTCGAGCTTTCCAGCACACCGGTCGCGCCATTGTGGAAGTCGGCCAAGATGCCCACCCAGTCGTCGGTGTCGTTGGGCTTGCCGTCGCGAATCGGGGTCAGGTTCTTGACGTGGGCCACCATGCGCTTCATGGGGCCGATGAGGTGATGGGCAAAATTGATGCGGTGGCTGAGCATGTCACCCAACTCTCCGGTGCCGGCCAGTTTCTTGACCATGCGCCAACCCAGGTTGCGGGTGCCCCAGTCTTGCAGTCGGCAGGAGCGATAATGGCGAGGTTCGCCCAGATCCCCTTGGTCGATGAGGTGGCGCAGGTAGCGCATGGCCGGAACGAAGCGGTAAGTGAAGGCCGTCATGTGGCGCAGGCCCGCCGCATCGGCAGCCCGGGCCATGGTGCGAGCATCCTCGGCCGCCATGGCGATGGGCTTCTCGCAGAGGATGTGCTTGCCGGCCGCGATGGCCGCCATGGCGATGGGGAAGTGCAGGAAGTTGGGTGTGGCGATGATGATCGCGTGGACGTCGTCCCGGGCCAGTAATTGGTGGTAGTCGCTGGTGGTGACCGTGCAACCGGTGGCCGTGCTGGCCCGTTGCAGTGTGCCAGGGTCGCTGTCGCACAGGGCAGCGACGCGAACGTCGGGGCAGAGGGCCAGGCCGGGCAGGTGGTTCTGCAGCGTGATCCCGCCGCAGCCGATGATTCCGATTCCAAGGGTGCTCATGTACGTGGTGCCTTAGGCTACCCAGGGATTCTCCGGAACCCAACCCTGAGATTTATCCCGAGAGCCAGCCCCAGACCTAGAACCAAATGGAACCGGGGACTTGGCTCCGGGGGCGGGGAGTGAGAGTGTGTTCCTCACAGAGTTGTTTCATCAAAGGCATGAAATTTTGGCCAATGCTCCGCCGTATTGCCGTGCGATCGCTGCTGAGTGCCTGGGTTGGCTGGCTGATCCTCGGCCGGGCGACTTCGGTGCTTGCTGCAGAGGCTTCCCCGCCTCGAGCTGGCTTCTTGCGCCTCGAAGCCACCCGAACGGGCGTCACCTTCTCCAACACCGTTCCTGCTGCACGGCATCTCACGAATCAACTACTGCTCGATGGGTCCGGGGTCACTTTGGCCGACGTGGATGGGGACGGACTGTTGGATGTGTTCTTCGGGGCCGCCGGCGGCCGTTCCTCGCTGTGGCGCAACCGGGGCGACTGGCGCTTTGAGGACATCACCGAGAAGGCGTTTCCGCAGCGATTGCAATCCCTGGGTGGTGATGTGACGGGCGTGGCGGCCGCCGATCTCAACGGAGACGGTCGG
>JBDKKQ010000182.1:0-7095 GCA_039796015.1 Verrucomicrobiota bacterium | reverse complement strand
CCAATGACCAGCGGGAGGGTCATAATATTGGCGGGATTGAACGGGATGCCTGTCATTCCCATGAAGCCCACCATCCAGAGTGCCCCGATGGCGACCGGTAGCAGCGACAGCACCACCCGAGCGGGCGAACGGAAGTGGATGAAAACCAAGAGGACAATGGCGCCCAGTGCCCATCCGGCCGCCTCTATGTAGGAAACCTTGAGCAATTCGGTGTAGTGGTAGAGTTGAACGGGGGTTCCCGTGGCGGTCGGAACCACCGTGCTGATTTCCCGGACAAAGGTTTCCTGAGACCGTCGCTCCCAAACATCCTCCTTGGGATAGACCAGGAGCAGTTGTTTGCCGGTGATTCCAATAAATCGGTTGCGAAGAACGAGCGGCAAGTCGGACTCCTTGAGGCCACTGGAATCATCCTGCTGTTGTAAAGTGTCAAAGGTGTCCCGGATATCGCGGAAGAGCGCGTACTGGAAATGCCCTAATTGGCGGGCATTGGCCTCCCGGTCGCCCCGGAACATGGCTGAGCGCAGTTCAGAAATAGTCACACGCAGTGAAACGAGATTCTTGAGGAGTTCCTTTTCTTCCGGAGCGGACTTGCGCACTTCATCGGCTGCCAGGGCCAGAAGGCCTTGAAGTCCCCACAGGCGTTGACTGAAGCTATTGAGGTCCATCGGGCCGTCGGCCACCTCGGGGAAGTGGATCGTCCGGGTTTCGGCCCGGATTTCACGGATGAGCTTCAATTGCTCGGTGGCGTCCTGATTGAGGTAATGGCCCATCGAGTCCACCCCGGCGACCGTCGGCAGAGCCTTCAGTTTGGCCTCGATCGCAGGCACCTCGGCCACGGTGGGAACCATCACGACTCCAAACAACACGCCCTGCGCCCGCTCCTCGGAGGCCCCGTTCTTGCGCACCCGGGCCGCTTCTACCAATTTCTTTTCGAAAATCACCGAAGAGAGCCCGTCGCTCTGCATGTTGAGCAGGTTGTAGTCGAAGGACACCCGCAAGGCATACACGGCGCAAATAGCGCTAATGCCCACTCCGGCACCGAGGACCCACCAGGGGCGTTTGAGCCAGAAGCCTTCGGTCCGCTCCCGCCAGTCGAGTGCCGTTGATAGGTTAGAATTCAGCGCAGCGGGCCGAGGATCGGAGTCATCGCGCTTCAGACCTTTTTCCCGCAGCAACAGCGCGGGCAACAAGGTCATCATCGGGACTAGGCAGATCAGCATGCCACCGCCGGTGATGATACCCATCTCTTGAATACCGCGGAAATCCGTCAGGCACATGGCGAAGAAAGCTCCTGCCGTGGTGAAGCAGCCGGTGAAGATGCCTTGTCCCGTGTTGACCACCGCCCTGCTGATGGCGGTGAAAGCCGTTTCGCCTTGCTTGAGTTCTTCCTCAAAGCGGCTGATGAGGTGGACACCAAAATCGATAGCCAAGCCGATGAGCATGGGCGCGAAGGTGATGGTCAGGATGTTGAGATGACCCACCGCCAAGGTTGTGTACCCCATCGTGTAGCACAGCCCAACGAGCAACGAAACGACGGTCTTTTGAGGGCGTCCCCGATGATTGTAGCCAATTAAGAATAACAGTCCGCACAGGATCAATGAGAGGAGAGTGGCCCAGGTCGAATCCGTCGTGGATTGCTGCATTTCATCGACCTCCAGCACAGGCTCTCCAGTTAGCCCTACATTGACGCCCGACACTTCTTGGGCCGTTTCCGCGATCAGCGCCCGGAACCGGTGGACGGACTCCTCGTTCAACTCCCCCTGCCGCCACTTCAGATCGGCCTCCAGTTCCTGGGGTGTCTTGGTATGGGTCCGCCCCAGCCAGCGTTCCCAGAAGTTTTGGGAGGTCTTGGGGATATCTTCCACTGTGGCCAGGCGAGCCTTGGCATTCACCAAATACAGACGTCCGCGGTCGAAGGTGACGTACTTGGCCCGTTCCGCCTCAGGTCCGGCCCCGAAGAGGGCGTCCACTCCAGGCGAGGGCGGAACTCCGGGGCGACCCATGCTTTCACGGCAACGTTGAACGATGCGTTCTAGGGCCGGAAGCGCTCCGATTAGGGATTCATTGGACGCATTGGTGGATCGGTCAGCCGAGCGGATTTGCACGCTAACCTGGTGGAAGACCTCCGTCAGGTTAGTGGCCTTGGAGAATTGTTCTATGAAGGGTCTGAAGCTGCGGAGGGCCTTCAGCATTTCCTTCAGGTCGCCTTCCGGCACAAAGAGCAACGCCTTCCGCCCCATTAGGGGCAGGTCGCCCTTGTAGAACACATCGGTGAACAGGTTGGTGGGCGAAGCTTGGGTGGATTCCCGATCGAGGCGGGCTCCCAGTCGTTCCACAAACTGCCGATTCTTCTCCGGGTGATCGCTTTCTACGATGGCGACCAGATCGTCCTGACTCGGAAACTCGCGTTTCATTTCCAGGAAGTTCCGATGGTATCCCTGGTCCGAACCGACGAGGTCGTTCCGGTCCACGCTGAATTCCAGTCGAGCGACGGTGTACCAGACGCAAACGGCTGCGAGGAGGAGTTGCGGCGCGACGAACCAAGCCTGGCGCCGGTAAATTAGCTGCGCTAGGCGGGTCAGCACTCGGATAGAGATGGAAGCGGAGGAATCCGACATGGAACGGGCGTGGAAAGTAGGGTAGGGCCGGCGAGTTGTCGCCTGCGGTTTATCTGCATTCTCGAGATGCTAAGAGGGGGGGGCTCGGTTTTTTGCCCCAGTTCATCACCGTTTCCGAAGGACGGTCTGCTGCAGCCACTCGGTGGCCGGATCGGTCCAACGGGTCACAGGGACCTCGGTCCGGCGCAGACCGTAACCGTGTCCGCCCTTGGGAAAGAGGTGAAATTCGACCGGCACCTTGTTGCGTTGGAGGGCCGCAAGGTAGCCGAGGGCGTTTTCCACCCGAACGGGGTCGTCTTGGGTGATCACGGTCCAGGTTGGCGGTGTGTTGGTAGAAATCGGCAATTCGGGAGCCACGGCGTCGGCCTTGTCGGGTTGGGTCAGATACGCCGGATAGACCAGGATTGTGAAGTCCGGGCGACAGGATTTTTGGTCGGCCGTATCCACTGGGGGATAGCTGCGAGTGCCATGGTTGTTGCTCAAGGCCGCCGCCAGGTGTCCTCCGGCTGAGAATCCTAGGACCCCCATTCGCCGCGGATCCAGGCCCCAACCGTCCGCGTTCTGACGCATAAGACCCAAGGCACGCTGGGCATCCTGAAGGGCTGCTTCATGTTTTTCGCGCCCTTCGCGGCGAGGCACCCGGTATTTGAGCAAGACACCGGTCACCCCAATCGAATTGAGCCACTGACACACTTCAGTGCCCTCGAGATCCATCGCGAGGATGTGGTAGCCACCTCCCGGACAAACCAGCACCGAGGCTCCGGTATCCTGTTTGGGGGAAGGTTTGTAGACGGTCAGGGTGGGGCTCCAGACGTTTCCTAGGCGGATGACTCCGCGTCCTGCCACCAGACCTTCGCCCGGCTTGGTGAGGTCGCGCTCCGTTTCTTTCTGGGCGCTGTCGCCGGGTGCCGACCCTGGCCATAACGGGACCGGTTGAGTGGGGGGCTCTGCCCAGAGTTGAGCGCATAGGAGCCCAACACTTATCAATAAGGCATGACAAACAGGGGTGAAGCGCATCCGCCGATGTAGGCGTAGATTTCGCGGAAGGCAATGGGCAACCCGGTGGAGCCGACCAAGTTCGCATCACTGAATGTAAATAATTCTCGCGCTACGTCGTCGGAGCCCCACGCTCTGCGCACCCAATGTCCGTTGTCGAACGTGTCATCTCGGTTAATTACCGGCATCAGCTCCATTTCACCGATCGCGTCTTCGCCCGGGACAATCCCGTGCTGGCGTCGGTGCTTGTGGGCGCTCAATCCCAGCCAGCCACTGCCCGGGTGAAGGTGTTGCTAGTGCTGGAGGAGGCTCTGGCTACAGCCCGTCCGGAATTAACGCCTGAGATAGAAGCCTATTTCGGAGCCCATTCGCAGCGACTACAACTCGTTTGCCCGCCAGTTCAGGTCAAAGGTGGTGAAGTCGTGAAGAACGAGTGGTCTCGTGTGGTGGAAATTCTCGAACTCATTCACCGACATCACATCGACCGACACAATTACGTCGCGGTGGTGGGTGGCGGGGCCTTGCTGGACATGGTAGGTCTGGCGGCAGCAACGGCCCACCGGGGTGTTCGTCTCATTCGCATTCCCACAACCACGCTGGCTCAAGATGATTCCGGCGTGGGGGTGAAGAACGGTGTCAACGCCTTCGGAAAGAAGAACTTCATTGGGACATTTGCGCCGCCTTTCGCGGTCATCAACGACTTTGACTTGTTGGCCAGCCTCTCCGATCGGGACAAGCGCGCCGGTTACATCGAAGCGGTTAAGGTGGCTTGCATCCGAGATTCCGAGTTCTTCGTGCGGCTCGAGCAGGATGCCTTGGCCCTGGCTGCCTTCGAGCCAGAGCCGATGAAGCACCTCATTCGACGTAGTGCGGAATTGCATCTCAATCACATAGCCAATGGCGGTGATCCCTTCGAGATGGGTAGTGCACGGCCTCTGGATTTTGGACATTGGGCCGCCCACAAGCTCGAGCAAATGAGTGAATACCGTCTGCGGCATGGTGAAGCGGTGGCCATCGGCATCGCCCTGGATGTGTTGTATTCGGTCCGGCAAGGACTGCTCGCCCGTCCGGCTGCCGAACGCATCCTAAGCCTCTTGGAACGGTTGGGATTCACATTGTTTGATCCCGAACTCAAATCCGTGGCCGCTTCGGGCGAGTTGGGGGTGTTGGAGGGTTTGGAGGAATTTCGCGAACACCTTGGCGGAGAGCTGACCATCACCCTATTGAGTGACATCGGGCGCGGCTTGGAGGTTCATTCAATGGACATCCGTCACGTTCGGCAATCGCTGCAGGACCTGGAGGCCCGGCATTGTGCGCGGGTCTAATTCCTGGAGTTCCCATTTTCGACCTTCCTCCTTACAATTAAAAACATGAAGCAATTGGCAGTGGTCACGGGTGGTGGCTCCGGCGTGGGGCAGGCGACAGTCCTAGCTTTGGTGAACGCCGGGTGGTCGATCGTTGCTCTCGGTCGCCGGCGTTCGGCTCTGGAAGAAACCCGTTCTCTGGCCGGTTCCATGGCGAGTTGCATCACTGCAATCGAATGCGACATCTGCCAACAGGAGTCCGTCCGCGAGGTTGGTCGTCGCATCGAGAGTGAGTTGGGATCGGTGGAGGTTCTTGTTAACGCCGCAGGCACAAACGCTCCCCAACGAGCTCTTGAAGTGCTGTCCGATGCCGACTATCGAGCCATGATGGATACCAACCTCAACGGAGCTTACTACTGCGTCCAGGCCTTTCTGCCTGGAATGCGCAACCGGGGTTCCGGCACCATCGTCAACATCATCTCCGATGCGGGCAAGCAGGCCTCACCCAAGGCGGGACCGGCCTACGTGATGTCGAAGTTTGGCTTAGCTGGGCTAACCCAGGCCATCAATGCCGAAGAGCGCACCCGTGGGGTTCGGGCCATAGGCATTTTCCCCGGCGACATCAACACCCCGCTCTTGAATCGTCGACCGATCGTTCCCGATGAGGCCGCCCGTGCCCGCATGATGCAACCCGAAGACATTGCCGCCTGCGTCTTGCTGGCCGTGCAATTGCCATCCCGCGCGGTCATCGAGGAATTGGTCATTCGACCGCGCTGAGATCGGCTTTTGGCTGACCTCATCAATGATGATCGGCATCGAGTTTTTTGAGCCGTAGCTGGGCTGCTGCCCTCAAAGACAATAATCAGCCAAAGGACTTGCGGGTTGAACCTCCTGGGATTCCGAGACGGGACCGAGGTGATTCGGGGTTGAAACGGTGGGCGAGCGGCAAGCTTAGCCGGTCGACTTTACGCCAATTCCAGTCGAAGTGTAGGGATGCCTAAGATGCGCAAGAAAGCCGACCTGCCCTCCAAGCCATGTGTCGTTTGCGGTCGACCCTTTGTGTGGCGTAAAAAGTGGGAAAAGGTCTGGAGCGAAGTCAAATTTTGCTCGGATGCCTGCCGGATGCGAAAAAACGACTCCAACCGTCAATGACAGCAAATCCCCCCGAAGGAACCATGATAGCCCCAAGCCTTCCTTAACAGGGACAGGCTTATAAACGATCGGAAGGGCCACTAACAGGGGCCACTAACAGGGACAGGCTCCAAAATAGACCGTGTTTTTTGAGTTCTATAGGTCAAAGACCGCTGGTCCAAAGGTAGGCCTCTTGGACGAGGATAGTGCCTTCCTTAACCGGGACAGGCTTATAAACGATCGGAAGGAATGATAGAGGGACAGGCTCCGGGATTTGCCGTGTTTTTTGGGTTCTAGGTCAAAGACTGATGGTCCAAAGGTAGGCCTCTTGGACGAGGATAGAGTAATTCTAACCAATGAATTCTTTTTTGAACCAGAGCCCTACCCTCCCGACGGCAGGGTCTTGTTTTGCGGTCATGGCCTGCCTTTGGAGGCCACCTATTCACCGATTCAGATGAAGGTGAAAAGCGGGTGATTGAATCGAGGGATACCGTCTTCAGGCCCTTGCAGCTAGAACCCGCAACGGGCGGAGGCTGAAGATCATGAATTTTTCCAAGTCGGGCACTGGATGAGGGTTGGGTAGGCGTTTTCGTTGGAGCCAATTCTGGTGATGGAGCGCGATGGATTCGATGAAGCTGCGGGAGCCGATGACAGCACCGTTGGTGAAATAGCTGATCCGATGGAGCAATTGGTCGACAAGCCCAGGATCTTTGTGTGGTTTCCGCGGACCGCGAGCTGAGGCTGAGGATTTGGCCGTGGTGTTGTTGCGGGCGCGTGCCGATGAGAAGACGCCTCGTCGTTCGGCGTAATCAAAGAGCCCGGCCCGATAGTGTTTGAGGGCCTGAGCAGGATTGAGGCTCAAGCTGTCGCGAACCATCACCAGCGCTTG
Organism: Verrucomicrobiota bacterium; assembly: GCA_039796015.1. GTDB lineage: Bacteria > Verrucomicrobiota > Verrucomicrobiia > Limisphaerales > UBA9464 > SXXZ01. The sequence goes on along the minus strand of JBDKKQ010000182.1, from coordinate 157 downwards.
ATAGCCGCTCAAAGCCTCTGGGCGACTGGCCATAGCTTGCCCATAGCCGCTCCAGCGATATCGGGCTGGGTCGGCGACTAATCCGGCGCGGACAGGGTTGAGGTCGATGTAGGCGGCGATGGTGGAGAGGGCAGAGCCGTCGGCGCCGATGAGGACG
>JBDKKQ010000181.1:0-2585 GCA_039796015.1 Verrucomicrobiota bacterium | reverse complement strand
TGCGTCGGAGCGAGTCGCGGGCGGTGTCGAGCCATCGGGACTCCGCCGCGGCATCGATGGCTCCATCGGGTCCGGGTTGCGGCGCTGCGGAGACTTCCGGTCCGAGGAAGGTGACACCCGTTTCGGTGAGCAGTGAGCGCACTCGACGGAACGCGTCGGCCCGGTCGACCACGGGATAGAAGTCGGGATAGCTGAGGTTGCGCGACCAGGCCGCCCGCAGGGCCGCAGCCCAACCGTTGGCAGAGAGTTCCGACACCACCCGTTGCCGGTGGGGCGGGATGGGTTGGAGTTGGTTGTGGGCCATCCCGAGGCCGGCCAGCAAGGCCCAGGCCGAGGCGAAGGACCAACGGGTGATGGGACGCACGGAGTGCCATCGCGGCGGCGGGGTCCGCACGAAAAGAGTGACCGACAGCGACAAGCCTCCGGCAAAGCAGCCCAACCCAATCCATGGGAGTGGGTAGCTCTCCCTCAAGTTGGTGAACACCTCATGGGGGTAAATGAGGTAGTCGATGGCGACGGTGTTGAAGCGGCTTTCGAACTCCGCGAAGAAGTACCATTCACTCATCCAGAGAAAGAGCGTCACCATCAAGGCCACGCTCATCGCGATGCGAAAAAGCCCCCGTCGTGTCGGGAGCCAGACGCGGAATCCCAAGGGCAGTAGCAACAGGCTGGGTAGGGCAATCACCGCTGAGAGGAACGAACTCAACCCGATAATTAAGGCGGATCCGGCGAGGGAACAGGGGATGTCTGCCAAGAGGCCGGATCCGAGCACCCGGAGGCATTCAACAGCGCCTAAACCGGCCGGAGCGAACCGGACCCAAAGCACGGCTCTCAAGACTTGCCAGACGATGAGCAGTATTACGCTGAGACCGAGGGGGAATCGAACCAAAGGCCAAAAACCTTGGTTTTTTGCGGAGGAAGGGAACTTACTCAATAAATTAGCATATGTCGTTTGCGTAACGATCCTCAAACATATTTCCTACACAAACTTCCGCTCCTCCCGAAATTCGCGGGGAATTTTGTGTGACAAGAATCGTACGCCGGGAGCATCTGCCCCTTGAGGTGCTGAGCAAATTTCGCTCAAACTGCCGTCATGTTCGACCTCCTCGCAGAATCTCCTCAGGACCGGGTGCGTCTCTGTGGCCCGGGCGTTTCGCGGAGGGAGTTTCTTCAAGTGGGTTCACTGGCGGCGGTGGGACTGTCGTTGCCGCAGTACTTGCAGGCTAAGGAGGAAGGGATCGTGAAGCCTGCGGACGACCGGCGTTCGTGCATTATGATCTTCAACCTGGGCGGCCCGAGTCATATCGACTTGTGGGACATGAAGCCGGATGCGCCCTCCGAGATCCGCGGGCCCTTCAAACCCATTCGCACCAAATCCAACGCCTTTGAGATTTCTGAGCTGCTGCCGCGCCATGCGGCCATCGCCGACAAGTTTTCGCTGGTCCGTTCTTGCCACCATGATGGCGCCGCGGTGCATGACGCCGGTTGGCAGATGATGCAAACGGGGCGGCGATTCACCGGGGGTATTCAGACACCTCACGCCGGAGCGGTTCTGTCTCATCTCAAGGGGCGACGCACCGACTTGCCGCCCTTCGTGGTGCTGCCTCAGTTGATGGGGCGTGGCGGTGGGAATTTACCGAACGGGCAAGCCGGTGGTTTTTTGGGCAAGGCCCATGATCCGTTTGCGTTGATGGCCGATCCGTCGCAGAAGAACTTCAAGGTGCCCGACTTGCTGCCGCCCGATCAAATCGGGGCCCATCGCCTGGAACGTCGGCGCAAGATGCGGGACATCGTCGAGTCTTCCATTGCCCAATTTGAGGCCAGTGAGGATGCCCGCCTAATGGACGAGAATTTCCATGCGGCGTTTCGCATCATGACCAGCCAGAAGGCTCGCGAGGCCTTTGATTTGACCCGCGAGCCCCTGAAGGTGCGGGAACGCTATGGCATGAACCGCTTTGGCCAGTGCTGCCTCTTGGCACGGCGGTTGGTGGAGAGCGGGGTGCGCTTCGTGACCATCAACACCTTCCTCACCGTGTTCGATGAAATCACATGGGATATCCACGGATCCAAGCCCTTCACGTCCGTCGCCGGTATGAAAGAGCTCGTCTGCCCGATGTATGATCAGGCTTACAGCGCGCTCATCGAAGACCTGAGCCAGCGGGGAATGCTCGAGGACACGTTGGTGGCTAATCTCTCCGAGTTTGGTCGCACTCCAAAAATTAACCCGGCCGGAGGGCGCGATCATTGGCCTCAATGCTTCACGACTTATTTTGCCGGTGGCGGTGTGAAGGGAGGTCGCGTGGTGGGAGCCAGTGATCCCATCGGGGGATTTCCGGCGGAACGACCGGTGAATCCGGGCGACATCGTGGCCACGATTTTCCATTCGCTGGGCCTCAACCATGCCTCCCATTTGCCAGGTCCGGGCGGTCGCCCGTTCACCCTGACGGACCTCGGCACCGAACCTATCCGCGAATTGTTCACATGAGAGCCCTGACGAAGTTTATTTCGCTTCTGGCGCCCGGCCGTTGTTCGCGTGGGGCGTGCCTTCTTTGGGTGATTACGTCGATGGCCGCGCGACTGCTGGC
>JBDKKQ010000180.1:0-6803 GCA_039796015.1 Verrucomicrobiota bacterium | reverse complement strand
CCATGCGGGCCTCGGCCGGAGTTCGGTTGGCCTTGCGCGTGTTGCAGGGGATGCAGGAGCAGACGATGTTTTCCCACGTCGTCGGCCCTCCTCGATCCCGCGGGATCACATGGTCCAAGTTGAGGTCGTGCCGCTCAAAAACTCGGCCGCAGTACTGGCAGGTGTTCCGATCCCGCTCGAAGAGGTTGTGCCGTGTAAACTTGACCTCCTTCTTTGGGAAGCGGTCGAAGCTCATGAGCAGGATGACCCGGGGCACACGGATGCGGAAGGAGATCGTGCTGACCGAGCTGTCGGCTTCGGGATCGGCCGCAGAAAGGTCGCGCCACTGCTGGAAATTCAGCGTCCGGTAGTCGCCCTCACCATCACCGAACACCACCTGGGCGTTGCCTTCAAAGAGAAGCGTGAGCGCCCGACGGACTGAACAGACGTTGACCGCCTGCCAGAGCCGGTTGAGGACGAGAACCTGATCGTTCAAGACAGTGCTCATCAGACGCTTTCGAATAACTGTCCTTCCTACTAACCGCCGTCTAAGACGCTGTCAACGCGCCCCGGTGAACATTCGGTGAACAGTGTGCCAACTCATGGACTTTGAGAGCGTCGTCTTGGAAGTCTCAGCCAGTGGGTGGACCCTTGCGGAGGGGTTCTCGACCGGAGGCGGTGTTGGCCGGGTAGCGTAACGGGATTTTCCCCGTACTTGTCCCCCCGAACCATTTCCGTATGGTAGCACCTTTCGATGCACGAGCCTGCCATCACCCCGGAATTGGTCGCGAAGCACAACCTCACTCCAGAGGAGTACCAAAAGATCTTAGGGATCCTTGGACGCGCTCCCTCGTACACCGAGCTGGGCATCTTTTCGGTGATGTGGTCGGAGCACTGCTCCTACAAGAACACCCGACCGGTGTTGAAGACCTTCCCGACGAAGGGCGACAAGATCCTCGTCGGCGCTGGTGAAGAGAACGCGGGCATTATCGATGTGGGTGACGGCGTGGCCATCGCCTTCAAGATTGAATCGCACAACCATCCGAGTGCCGTGGAGCCCTTCCAAGGAGCGGCGACCGGCGTGGGTGGCATCATCCGCGACATCTTCACCATGGGCGCCCGTCCGGTGGCCGCGCTCAATTCGCTGCGCTTCGGCGAATTGTCTAATCCGGAGGTCCGCCGTCTGTTCACGGGCGTGGTGGGCGGCATTGCCCACTATGGCAATTGCTTCGGTATTCCGACGGTCGCGGGCGAGGTGTATTTCGACAAGAGCTACGAGGGCAATCCGTTGGTCAACGCCTTCGCCTTGGGTGTCTTGCGGCACGACCAAATTACCCGCGGCGCCGCCCATGGCATTGGCAACCCGGTGTTTTACGTTGGGCCGGCGACGGGTCGCGATGGCCTGGCCGGTGCGGCCTTCGCTTCGCAGGATCTCACCGAGGAGTCCGCCGAGCAGCAGCGCGGCGCGGTGCAGGTGGGCGATCCCTTCATGGAGAAGCTCGTCTGCGAGGCCTGCCTAGAGTTGCTGGCCACTGGATGCGTCGCGGGCATGCAGGACATGGGAGCGGCGGGTCTGACCTGTTCTACGTGCGAGACGGCCGCCCGCGCCGGAACCGGCATCGAGATCGAGTTGGACAAGGTGCCTCAACGGGCGCTGAACATGTCCAGCTACGAGATCATGCTCTCTGAATCCCAGGAGCGAATGCTCATTGTTGTTCACAAGGGTCGCGAGGCCGAGGTGAAGGCGGTCTTCGACAAGTGGGACTTACCTTGGGCCGAAATCGGCGTGGTGACCGACACCGGCCGCATGGTCGTCCGTCATGGTGGCCACGTAGTCGTGGATCTGCCTGCCAAGCCCCTGGCAGACGAAGCCCCGGTGTACCAGCGCGAGTCTCGTGAGGCGGCCTATATGGCGGGTGTCCGCGCCTTCCGCCTCGATGGCATTGCCGACACCTGCAACCCGGTGGGCGATCTCAAGAGCCTTCTTTCCAATCACACCATCGCCTCCAAGAACTGGGTCTATGGTCAGTACGACCACATGGTGCGGGATGGCTCGGTGGTTTGCCCGGGCAGCGATGCGGCCGTGATTCGCATCAAGGCTGATAGCCTCCCGATCACCAAGGCCGAGTACACGGCAGCCAAGTCGGGTGCGACCGATGGGTTCGAGGTGCCGGCCCCCTTGGCCGACAAGTACATCGCCTTCACCGTCGATTGCAACGGGGGCTACGTGTATCTCGATCCCTACGAGGGCGGAAAAGCCGCCGTCACCGAGGCCTGCCGTAATTTGGCCTGTTCCGGAGCGGTCCCCTTGGGTTCGACCGACAATCTTAATTTCGGCAACCCCCACAATCCCGAGATCTTCTGGCAGCTCAAAGAATCGGTTCGGGGTCTGGCAGAAGGTTGCCGCGCCTTCAACGCTCCGGTCACCGGAGGTAATGTTTCCCTCTACAACCAGCGCGGTGCCTTGGGATCCATCGATCCGACGCCGACGGTGGCGGTGGTTGGAATCATCGAAAAGCCCGAGCACATTACCACCCAGTGGTTCAAGGCGGCCGGGGATGTGATTTTGCTCCTCGGTACGCCCGTGGACTTGGCCGACCCATTGCAGGGTATCGGTGGCAGTGTTTATCTGAAGAGTGTGCACGGTCAGAAAAATGGCCTGCCGCCCCGAGTCGATTTGGTGGCCGCCCAGACCTTGCATACCACGTTGCTCGGATTGATCCGCGAGGGCGTGGTGAAGAGTGCCCACGATTGCAGCGAGGGCGGTTTGGCTGTGACTTTGGCTGAATCTTGCTTCAGCCAGCAGGTGGCCCGCGAAAGCCACCGTTTCCTCGGAGCCACCGTGGACTTGAGCGCGTGCGCCGCAGGAGCCCGTCTCGATGGCCTCCTCTTTGGTGAGACCCAAAACCGTGTGGTGATTTCCGTGGCGGCCATTGATGCCGGTCGCGTCCTCAAGCAAGTTCGGACCATGGGTGTGCCCGTGTTCCAGATCGGCACCGTGGGCGGCGAGGCTCTGGCTCTAAAGACTCCGGCCGCTGAGTTTTCTGCCCCAGTGGCCGAACTCCACGACGGATGGTGGAACTCCATCGCCCGCGCTATGGCCTGAGTTCGGATTCCACGCTTTTCACGCGGACCTACGCCAACCACGATCTCCCCCAGAATCTTATGAGTTCCAATCCCGCCCCAGCGGCTGCCTGGCCCGGAGTCATTCGACGTTACGCCCGCTTCCTGCCGGTGACTGCGGAGACCCCCATTGTCACCCTGCTGGAGGGCAATACCCCATTGATCCCGGTGCCCAACTTCGTGGCGGCCATCGGTGCCAATTTTGACCTACGCCTCAAGTATGAGGCCATGAATCCCACCTGCTCATTTAAGGATCGGGGCATGACCATGGCCATCACCAAGGCCAAGGAGCGGGGTGCCAAGATTGTCGTCTGCGCCAGCACTGGCAACACCTCGGCCAGTGCCGCCGCCTACGCCGCGCGGGCCGGCCTCAAGTGCGTGGTCATCTTGCCTCAGGGAAAAATCGCCCACGGCAAGATGTCTCAAGCCCTGTTGTACGGGGCCACCACCGTGAGCATCGAGGGCAATTTCGATGACGCGCTGAATATTGTCCGTGAGCTCGGTGAGACCGGGTTGGTCGAAGTGGTTAACTCGGTGAATCCGGTGCGCATCGAGGGCCAGAAGACGGCCGCGTTCGAGATTTGCGATGCCTTGGGTGACGCGCCGGACTTTCATTTCTTGCCCGTGGGCAATGCCGGCAACATTACGGCCTACTGGCGCGGTTTCCGCGAATACGCCGAGGCCGGTCTTTCCGATACCCTGCCTCGCATGATGGGGTGGCAGGCTGCAGGCGCTGCACCGCTGGTGCTGGGTCATCCGGTGGCCCACCCCGAGACCGTGGCCACGGCCATTCGCATTGGCAACCCGGCCAGTTGGCAGGGGGCGATGGACGCCGCGCGTGAATCCTCAGGCTCCATCCGCTCGGTCACCGACGAAGAAATTCTCCACGCCTACAAGCTCCTGGCCCGCACCGAAGGTGTGATGGTCGAGCCCGCGTGTGCCGCCCCATTGGCCGGCTTGATCAAGGCCATTCGTGCCGGCGAGATCCCCGATGGTTCTCTGGTGACGGCCACCATGACCGGCCACGGCCTCAAAGATCCGGACACCGCCATTCGCGTCGCCGGCTTCGAGCCCATCTTGGTCAAGGCCACCATGCAAGCCGTGATGGCGGCCGTCGGTCTAGCCTGAGTCCGTCTAGCCTGAGTCCATCTGGGCCTGAGTGGGCCTGAGTGGGTCTGGCTCTGAAGAGCGAGAGGACGCCCTGCAAACTCCCTTCTGGGGAGTCCTCGCTCAGCATCGGCCCGTTCAGGTCCGGATGCCTCGGGAAGAGTAGGCAACCCGCCTTCCGGATGATTCACTGGGGCTGTCGTATCGATTGCTTTCGTCCGGATCTGCCATGTCCCAAACGCTTCCGATTTCCGTTTATTTCGTCTCAGGTGCCGAAGCCCATCGCATTGGGGCCGCACTCGAGAGTGTGCAGGGCTGGGCCGCCGAGATCGTGGTCATTCTCCAGCAAGATGTGTCGGACGGCACCGAAGAGTTGGCCCGCGCCCAGGGTGCCATTGTGGTGCGCGAGCCCTGGAAAGGGTTCGTGGGTCAGAAGGCCTCGGGCCTCGAAAAGACCTCCTCCGCGTGGACGCTCAATTTGGATGCCGACGAGGTGGTTACCCCGGAATTGAGGGAGGAGATTTCTCGGGCTATTGCCGAGGCCGGACCGGAGATCGATGCCTTCAACTTCCCGCGCTGCACCCAATTCCTTGGCCGTTGGATTCGTCACGGCGACTGGTATCCCGACCGCGTGATCCGATTGGCCCGTCGCGGTCGGGCGCACTGGGGTGGCGAGGAACCGCATGCCCAGCTCCAGGTGGCGGGGCGCATCGGCCGTTTGCGATCCGATCTCCTGCACTACAGCAACGAGAGCATCGACCGCCAGGTTACCAAGATTCCTCCTTACAGCACCGCCTTCGTTCAGGCGTCGCGGCATTCCGGTCGGCGGGCCACTTGGGTGGATTTGCTTTTTCGTCCGGCGTGGCGTTTCGTGCGGGGATACCTCTTTAAAGGCGGCTTTCGCGACGGCCTTCCGGGTTACTACATTGCCTGGGCCAACGCCTTCACGGTCGCCACGCGCTACACCAAGCTGCGCGCGGCCGATCAAGGTCTCGAGTCGGTGTCCGACCAAGCGCCTCGCACTCCGCGCTGAGAGGTGTCGCTGACGGCTGCGGCTTCAACCTAGGGTCCGCGGGCGCTGCGCGTCGGCAATTTGCTGAAGGCTTCTTTGAATCAGCACCCCATCTCCTGCATGCAGAAATAGCTCGAGCTCTCGATGAGGTGAGTCGCGCTGAACCCAAGACCACCCCAAACAAGCTCAGGATCACCGTCCACCCGACGGGAGGATTACCTAGGCCACGAGGGCGTTGAACACGTCGCGGGTGATCTCGGTGATCCCCAACCGTCGTCTGCCCCTAAGGAGCACAGCTCATCCGCCTCAAGGCCTCACCTATTTGCGACGGGTGACGACGAGCAGTTGCTCGCTGAAGAGCATCGCTGGGTTGGAGAGCCAACGATTGAGAGACTTCTCGGTTTGTTTGAGCACCGGATTGCGGCGGGCGTCCTTGTCAACGGTCAGGCGGCAGGCCAGCCAGACGAGGGGCCAGAGGGGCGAGAGCAGTACCGACTTGAATTTCAACTGCGTGAGTCCCAGGCCGAGGATTTCAAAACCCTCCCAGCCGAGGACGGCGTGAATGAGTGAAAAATCCACGGGCCCGATGTGGAAGGCGTAGCGATCGGAGGACTTCTGGTCCCAGCCCACTCGCCGGCGGATGAGCTTATGCTTGCCGGTCAAAAAGAACTGCAGCCGCGAATGCAAGCGCTGCAGGTTCGGGGTGCTGAAGACAAAAAACCCGCCGCTGCGCACGACCCGCGATACTTCGGCGACGATGTGGAACTGCGAATCGAGATGTTCCAAAACCTCGGTCATAAGCACGACATCGAAGGAGCCGTCCTCGAAGGGCAGGCGTTGTTGGAGGTCCACACCGGTGGTGATGGGAATGGCGTCTAGACGAACTCGGTTCTCGATAATGTAGTCGTCGTCGCGGAAGTGGGTGCCGTGAATGCGGCATCCGTCGGCGGCCAGTTGCGACAGCACCTCGCCCTCGCCACAACTCAGATCAAGGATTGAAAGGTTGGGGTACCCTTTCAGGCGGCGGACTTCCCGGACCACGGCATCGACGATGAAGGCTTGCGGCATCGGCCTTCATCAAGCCGTTCGAGACCCGGCCGCGGCAACCCTGAAAAAATCAGGTTCTCCGGCTGCACCGTCACTCCCTTTGCCACCGGTTCACTGACGCTTCCGGAAAACCGCCTGCCGGTCCCCATCCGAGCGGGAGAACTTCGGTACCGTGCGGCCCCAGACTCACATAAGATTCATCCGTGACTGGGGAAGCTGGTTCGCAGCAGGCACTTTGAGCCCGGTGGGCCTGGGCGAATGTCACCATGTTTTCCTTGCTCCAGAGCCGGGGTTGCCAGCCTGATGGAGTTGGGAAACGCATGACCGAAACCATCAAACAGGATGTCATCGTCGGGGTAGATCTGGGGGGGACCAAGATCCTGGCCGGAATATTTACCCCTCAGTTACGATTGCTCCAGACCGTCAAGTTGAGCACTAAGGCCTCGCGGGGTTTTGAGTCCGTGGTGGAGCGCGTCGCTCGGTGCGTCCGGGATGCGGTGGACGAGGCCGATCTTTCGCTCAAGCAAGTTCGTGG
>JBDKKQ010000179.1:0-3190 GCA_039796015.1 Verrucomicrobiota bacterium | reverse complement strand
TCGAGTTCCCCGTCCCCATCCCAGTCTGCCAGCACCACGCTGCCAGAGGCTTGGAGGGATTGGCCAAGGTTCTGGGGTTGGTTGGTCCGCAGCACGGAGCCCGGGGGGGCAGGGGCGTTGCTGACGCGAGAGGGTTGGTGCCCTGTAGCCAACACGAGGCCGCGGTTATCGACGGCGGCGGCAATGCCCGTCACCGAATGGGCCTGCCCAGACTTGAGGCTGAGGTCGGGCCGTGGTTGAAAACCACCTGCATGGTCGTTCCGGAAGACCATCCATTCTCCCCGTCCGGCCAAGAGAAGGTCGTCGAATCCGTCGGTGTCGATGTCGTAGAAAGCGACTCCGGGGCCCTCGGTGGACAGTCGACGGGGAAGCAGGGGTTGGCGCTCCAAATCTTCGGTGGACCCCTGGGTTGAATCGCGGTGATTCAGTGCAGCGGAGATTTCTTCGAAGAGAGCCGTAGCCGAGAGTGGAACGGCCGCGGTGGGGCTTTGCTCGGTCGCACCCAGGGCGACGGCAAAGTCTTCTAGCACTTCCACGTGTGAATTAGGTGGGACTGAGTTCAACCGACTGCATTTACCGCCGGGCCAGCGGACCTCTACCGTCACCGGTTGATCGGGCTGGGTGGCGAAGACCCTCAGGGCCTGGTCTCCGGATAAATAGCGACCCCCGGCCATCATTTCCTGGCTCTGAAAAACAGGGCCACCCTCAATGAGAATTCGGGCTCCGATCCCGTGGGTGTTGCCTCCGGCACCGCGGAGGCTGACTGCCACGCGGGGCGCGGTGGAATCGTTGCGGTAGAGGCCGGCTGCCTCCCCCAGATTGCAGGTCACCACATCGAGGTCTCCGTCGTTGTCCAAATCGGCCAAGGCCATGGCCGTTGTCACACCGCGATCCGCGAATCCCCAGTCGAGACTCCTGTCTTTGAAGCGCATATCTTGCTGGTTGCGGAAGGCCAGGTTGGCTGTGTCGAGCCGCGGGAATCGTGACGCGTTGCGCAGGCGTTGTTCGGCGCTGGGAGTGCTTCGCTCCCGGGACTGTGCGGCCAAGATGTCGGCGTGCTGCACATCGTGTGCATTGCCGTTGGCCACGAGCAGATCTTCCCAGCCGTCGAGATCCACATCGATAAAGACCGCGCTCCACGACCATTCCGTCGCCGCGATTCCTGAGAACTGAGCGATCTCCGCGAAAGGCCCGCCCGCCCGGGCCACATGCAGGGTGTTCCGTGTGACCTCCGGACGGTATTGAGGGTCGTGGATGGGTGGGCGCAGCACCGAGGTCATGGTGTTGGGACGTTGCCAAGCACGGCGTTCTGGATCGCGGCTCAGCATGTCCACCACGAAGAGGTCCATCAATCCGTCACGGTTGATGTCAGCGACATCCACGGCCATGGAGCTGAGACTCTGGTTTCGGAAGAGCGTGCGCGGAGCAGCCTGGAAGCCAGCGCCACCACGATTGAGCCAGATGCGGTCTTTCCAGTGGACGAAGTCGTTGCAGACGTAGAGGTCGGGCCAGCCATCGCCATTGAGGTCACGGAACACAGCGCTGAGGCCCCAGTCGGTTGGAGGCGCTAGGAGTTTCTGACCATCCTCATCAAGGAATGTGCCTTGGGTCCAGGAGACCGGAGCCAAGTTCCCTCCGCCTTGATTGAGGTAGAGAAAATCCCGCTCCCCGCGCTCCAGGATTTCTGCGCTGCCATCCCGTTCACCGACCGCGACAAAGCGATCCTCCGGCGTCACCCGGATAGACCCATCGGCTTCCCGTCGCGCCTCGATTCTCAAACCAGGAGGTTGGTCTTTGAAGGTGGTGGTCCGGTAGTTGGTGACATAGAGGTCGAGATCCCCATCACCGTCGATGTCGGCCAGCGCCAGCGAGGTGGCTCCCAAGCGTTTGGAGAGTCGGTGCTGGTTGGATTCAGTGAAGTGTCCGACCCCATCGTTTAGAAACAGTCGCGTGCCAAAGCCGAGCCCGTTGACTAACAGGTCGAGGTCTCGGTCGCCATCGACGTCGGCCAAGACGGTGCCGGTGCTGGGTTGGTCGGCACACGGCGCGCCGCCGGCTTCTGGTTGACGCTCGAAGCGCCAACCACCTCGGTTGAAGTACAACTCGTTGGGGCCCTCGAGGCGCGCAAAGTAGAGGTCGCACCAACCGTCTCCGTTGACATCCCCGAGAGCCACGCCGGATCCGTTCTCTAGGATGCGGTTGTTGGCCATGGCGGCCTCGCTGACGGTGTTGGTTACAGAAAGCCGGGTAGTGTTCGGGGGTAATCGAGTGAACCCCGTCCGAGTTCCTGTGAGGGTAGGCAGGGAACGGATGCGTCCACCGGAAACATCGAGCCAAACCGGTGCCGGCGCACCGGATTCAGCCAAAATGGCTATTCCAAGTGCCCAGCCTACAGAGAGGAATCTGGGAAACCAGCGCATGGGGATCTGCCCGTGGCATTAACAGGATTCAGCCCCCGGAGGGAAGCTCAGATTGGGGAAGGCTTTTCGGATCCGATACCCTGTATTCGATGCTCTGGAGTTGGGGGTGCCTCAGGGCTGATGCTCGATTGTGAGCAGAATGGATTAAGGGTCGCGCGCGAGCACATCCAAGGCTGCCCGCACTGCATGTTCTACCGAAATGGACTGCATGCAGCGGAAGTCTACAGGGCAATGCCGCAGGAAACACGGGGCACATGGAGCCTCTCCCAGCAGGAGGTGGTGGCGGGGATCGCCGGGCAAGCCGGGGCCGGTGAGTTCGGGCGAGGTGCTGCCGAAAGGGACGACCACTGGAACACCCAAGGCCGCGGCCAGGTGCATGGGACCGGTATCATTGGTGATCACCACTCGACACAAGGCCAGCGCGGCCATCAATTCGGCGAGCGTCGTCTGGCCGGCGAGTGAAGTCACAGAGAGGCCTTGCAGGCGGTGGGTGAGTTCTCCAGCCAACGGAATGTCAGCAGGGCCACCGAAGAGAACGAAGTGGCACCCCGTCCTTTCCGACAGCAATCGGGCTGCTCCGGCGAAACGGTCTAATGGCCAGCGTTTGGCTGGTCCATATTCGGCGCCGGCGTTGAGTCCGATGAGGGGTTTCCCAGAGGTCAGCACGGCTCCGAGGCGGGTGCTCATCGCTTGGGATGCCGTCGTTCCTGCCGCCAATCGAGGTGGCACTGGCTCTGTGTTGGCTCCCAGGTGACCCACCAACCGGAGGT
>JBDKKQ010000178.1:0-2876 GCA_039796015.1 Verrucomicrobiota bacterium | reverse complement strand
ATGAAGGCGGTGAGGACCAGCGCGGTGGGTGCGACGTGGTCCTGGGTAGACCACCAGCCGTTGGTGTTCTGGCTGGCGAGGAGGGAAGCCAGTCCCCGATCGATGGCGTTCTGGATCTCGTGGCCGAACGACAGGTCGATGAGCGGAGGGGGGCTGACGATCCGTGGCGCATCTGCGCCGCGTGCGTGGCCGGCCAGGAGGCAACAGCCCAGCAGCAAGCAGAGGATTTGGGCGAGCCTTGGTGGAGAGAGGAGAGGGAAGTTCACGGTTTAATTTCCTTCGATGAAGTGGGCGGCATCGGCTCGTCGAGCAGGAGATGGATCGCGGTATGGTTCGTCAGGAACGGTTCGAGGAATGCGGTCAGTTGGCCTAGGGTGAGGTCCGATGGGGCGAATGCGAGCAGGACGTTGGGGCGTGGACGACCTCCTGAGCTGCGGGTGCGTTCCCGATCTACCGCGAGTTCCTGGCGCAGGTCCGCTGGATCAAGGATCGGACGTTCGAGGAATTGAAGTTCGGAGCGGGAGGCTCCCTCCTTCCAGACCGAGTGCACCAGCAGCAGCCGGCCGGAGATTCGACCGTCCTTATTCAGCAGTGCGAGTTCCAAGGGATGGAAGGGGCGTTCAGTGCGATTCAGGAGCTGTCGGTCGGGAGTGAAGGCGCGGTAGTAGGGTTCGCCGGGGAGCGGAGGTTCGATCCGGATTCCCTGTTCGCGATCGAGTGAGGCGAGGATTTCGGCCAGGGCCTGGGCGGACGCGAGACGGATGTCGGGCGACCATCGGAGCGTCAGAAAGGGGGTGTGATTCTGACGGTCGAGGGCCGCGATCGAGCCCACCACGGAGACGAGCGAGCCATCGGGGTTGAGCACCGTTGTTCCGTCGCGGAGTTGAACGTGAAGGTCGGCCAGGGCCTCGACCTTGGATTTGGGTGGGTTTCCGGTGCGGGAAGCCGCGCCCACCTGCAGGACCAGATCTTGGACGCTGGTTGCGCTGGGTTGGAGGGCGGGTTCGATGGCCAACGTGAGGAGCGCGCCCTCGGCGATCGAGAACTCGGGATTCACAGTGGTGCTCCGATAGACCGTTTCCTTGGATACAGAGCGCGGCACCTCGAAGACCGCGTAGGGCGTGCTGAAAAGCGAGGCGATCGCCATCGGTTGAAATGTGTCGGCTGCGTAATCCGCCCGGCTGGGATTGATCGGGGCGGGAATCTGGCGCGAGCCGGTGAAGAGGAATCCGTCCGGTGGCAATGCAGCACCCGTGCGGCGATCGATCAGCAAGTTCTCCACGCGGATGGGGGCGGTGTTGGTGCCGAGGACGCTGAGGAGGAAGCGTTCGCCCTTGGCCCAGAACCGATGGGTGGGCGGATGGTAGGACTGGCCGGGTTCCGTCCCGATGAATCGGAGCGCCCTGTGGATATCGCTGGGCCGGGCAAAGGCGATCAGCAGGGCTTCGTAGCCGTGGTCGCTGGATTCGCTCACGACCAGGAACTCGCAGGGCGCATTGGCGCCCACGGCCGATCGTTCAACGCGCACTTCTACGCGACGCGTTCTTCGATCGGCGACTAGTCCGGGGAGGACCAGTCGGTGGGTGTCGGCGGCGAACTTCTGGCGTTCGTCCTGATGGATCCGGTGGACGCGCCCCCGGTTCTCCTCATGGCCACTGGGCCGGGCTTTGTAGGGGATATCGATCTGGGCATGCACGGCTACCGTCACAAAAAGAAGGACGAATTGAAGGATAGGAATTTGCTTTTGGCGTTCCGCGATCAAGGACAAGTGAGTGGGTGGTTTACGACGAGGCTAGATTCTTCTCCTCGGACATCAACACGTTGTGGATTGAGTCTGCCACGTTAAACAGTTTTGCCTCAGCCATCTCAGCGCGCGGTCCCCGAGCACACGCTCGTAAAAACCGCGGGCCGTAGCGACATCGCGGGTCCGCAGGTGGAACTGAGAGAAGAAGGTCATGATCCACCCGCCAGCGATGCGAACGACGGAGGGTTCGATGACCAGCACGCGTCCCGCATCTCGGCGAGCGCGGGTGGGGCTCCGCGGCTGAGGAGATCATCGAGCAGCGCTCCGAAGGAACGTACCTCGGCCCGCTCCACGCCGGCACGCAGGTCGGCATCGAGCCCTTCGAGCACGTTCGCCGCGCCGAAGTCACCGACCAGCGCATGGCCCGCGTCGTCGATCCGGGTGTTGTGCGCGTAAAGGTCTCCGTGGCTGACGCCGCGGGCATGGAGATGCCTAACCAGCGAAGCCACCCCGCGTACGATGTGCAGGGCCTGAGCGCTCGACAGGTGAAGGTCGGATGGCATCACGTCACGGGTGCACGACTCGAAGTCGGGCGGCCCACCGAGCGCGCGGTAGCTAGGGGGAATGAGCGCGAGCACCAACGCCTCGGCTCCCTCGGGGTGACCGACCACGCGGCCCTCGAGCGCCACGAGGTGCTCGTGCTGTCCCGCGAGCAGGCACGCACGCACCTCGTCTTCCGGCCAGCCATCGGAGGTGATCGCGCCCTTAAAGACCTTCACTGCGACCTGCGCCCCGGTGTCCCGCCGCGTGGCGCGCGAGATGACACCCGACGCGCCAGAGCCCAGCACCTCGTGCAGTTGGAGCGCGTCCCACGCGATGGGCTGCGCGGCGACGTCGGGCCGCGTGCAGAAGGGGTTGCCCGCCCATGCGAACCACGCAAGCCGGGGCAGGGTGAGCAGCGCGCGTGGGAACTGCTCGAGCGCGTTGGCCGAGACGCGGATCAACTCGAGCGCCGTGGCGTTGCTTATTGAGCCCGGCAAGGCGCGCAGTCGATTGCCCGCCAACGCGAGCTTCTGCAGGCGCGGGCGATGACCGAGTGACTCCGGTAGAAACTCGAGCTGGTTGTCGGTCA
>JBDKKQ010000177.1:0-11743 GCA_039796015.1 Verrucomicrobiota bacterium | reverse complement strand
TTGATTTCCACCGAGCAGGGCAGAATGCGTGCGATTCCCAGCATCAGTGCGGGGATGACTCCCAGGCGAAAAATCGCAGACCAGATGAGGGTGCCCGTGGCCCGCGCGGGATGCAGTTGGCGGACTTGGTCGGCCATCATCGCCCCGGTCAGCAGGATGCCCAACGGAAAGGCACAGGCTCCCAGCATGGAGGCCGTGATGCTCAGAGGTCGGGGCACCCAGTGTGCCCCATCGCAGGAGTTAAGGAGCAGGGAGAGGACGATGGCTAGGAGGGGGGCGTTGATGAGCTTGCGCCATTCACCGGGTCCGGTGGCATGACCTAGAGTGATCAACCCCAAGGTCCACATGGCAATATCTACGCCTAGATTGTGGAGGAAAAGAACACCCGGAGTGTCCGGATGGTTTGCAAACAGCATGAGGACCAAGGGGAAGGGCACATACGCGAAATTTTGAAGTCCGGCGACTAGGGCGAAGGTTCGTTGCTCAGGATCGGTCTTGAGCCCCACCCGTCGACGGAAGAGCCAGCAGGTACCGATTCCCAAGACGATGCCCCCGAAGCCAATGAGAGGGGGGATGAAGAGGTTTTCGGCCCGCTGTAGAGCCCGATTACCGAGCACCTTGTCGAAGATGAGGCACGGGGTCAGAACGTTGACGACCAATCGCAGCAGTGTCGCGTCGGCCTCCTCGGTGAGCCAGCGGACGCGACGTAGCCCGATGCCAACCAGGGCTAGGCAAAAAACCGGCAGTACCGCCGACAGCACGTCGCTCAGGGGCATCATGGGATTCGAAGCCGGAGATCAGGCGAGCAGGTGCTCGACCAATGCCGCGAATTCCAGATGTTGCACCTGACGAAGGTAGGCAATGGCTTGGGTATCGGGGCGTTCGGCCATGCGTTCACATTCTTGAACCAAGGCCAGGGGGTCGAGATTTCCGGACAGGGTTAATCGCTCCAGTACAGATCGGGCCTCGGGGGTTTGCGCCGCTCGGATCACCGCGGGGGTGGCTGTTGCGTAGATGGGGTGTCCGGAAACTCTGCGGAACCAGTAGGCGGCATTCCAGTAGTCCGGTTCGCGGCGATGCAGCAGGGCATGGATCAAGCAAGCGTCCCGATCGCCGCGATCTTCGACCAGATTGTGAGCCGGGTCATGGTTGTCGTGATAAAGGAGGGCGGTGGCGGTGAGTAGTTCTGTCGTGGGAACCGACAGCTTAAACTCAGCAGTGAGCTCTAGAAGGCGGATTTCAAGGGTCACTTCTGAGAGGACTACGCTTCTCGGGCCCGGCCCCAGATTCGGGAATTCAGGAGTAGCAAGGCGCTCCCAGAACCGGGCGGAGCGGGAAAATTTATTGGTCGGACTGGGCATCGGGAGACGACAAGAGGTTCGTGCTCTGGCTCCGGGCCGTCAAATCGGGATGCGGTTAAATCGTTGAGCCTCTCTCGGGCAATTGCCTTGAAAGCTGGGGTGTCGCCGCGTTACTTACCGGGCTGGATGTCTCACTTCGACCTTGCTTCCTGGATCGCCACGCAAACCCGCGAGGTTGATCGAGCCTTGGACCGATTCCTTCCCAAGGCCGCCGCCAAGCCCGCCACGATCCATAAGGCCATGCGTTACTCCCTCTTTGCCGGAGGTAAGCGAATGCGACCGGCGTTGGTCCTTGCCGCGGCTGAGGCCTGTGGAGGTACTCATGAGGCGGCTATGCCTCTGGCGTGTGCCGTCGAGTGCATCCACACCTACTCCTTGATCCATGACGACTTGCCCGGCATGGACAATGACGATTTGCGGCGCGGGAAGCCGACGAACCACAAGGTTTTCGGTGAGGGCATTGCGATTCTTGCTGGAGATGGCCTGCTAACTCAGGCCTTTGAAATCGCCGCCTCCTGCACCGGATGGAAGCGTTACAGCATCAAGGATGTCGTCTTGGAAATCGCGAAAGCTTCTGGATCGCTGCAACTCATTGCCGGTCAGGTGGCCGACCTGGAGGGCGAGGGTAAAAAAATCTCCCGTGCCCAGCTTAAATACATCCATGAACGCAAGACCAGTGCTCTGCTGGCCTGCTCCGTGCGGTTGGGAGGAATGAGCGCCAACTGCACACCGGCGCAACTCGATGCGTTGACAGACTTTGGTTACCATGTCGGCTTGGCCTTCCAGGTGATCGACGACATCCTAGATGTTACACAAACCTCCGAGCAGTTGGGCAAGACCGCGGGTAAGGACGTGAAGGCTCAGAAAGCGACCTACCCGTCGATCGTTGGACTTGAAAAATCCCGCGTCATCGCAGCGGAGTTGACCGCCAAGGCTGAGGTAGCGCTCCAATCCTTCCGGGGCAAGGCGGTCGCCTTGGAAGCCATTTCAGACTACCTGCTCCGGCGCCAATCCTGAGAAGAGCGAAACGGCATGGGTTGAAAATGCGCTTGCGATGCTGACTCGGACTCCGTGAGCATCCACTTGCCCAACCTGCCGTCGGTAGCGGCTGATTTCGGATCTGTCTGACAATTCTGTGAAAGTTTTCACCGGTAACTCCAATCCAAATTTAGCCAAGGCGATCTGCGATTCCATCGGAATCCCCTTGGGTTGCTCCACGGTGAAGCCGTTTCCCAACGGGGAGACCTTCGTCAAGATCGACGAGAACGTCCGCGGCACGGACGTCTTTGTGATCCAGTCCACCAGCCAGCCAGCCAACCAGCATCTGATGGAAATGTTCATCATGATCGATGCGTTGCGGCGGGCGAGCGCATCGCGGATCACCGCGGTGCTGCCTTTCTACGGTTATGCCCGCCAGGATCGCAAGGATCAGCCGCGCGTTCCGATCACTGCCAAGCTGGTTGCTAATTTGCTGGTGGCAGCCGGAGTTAACCGGGTTCTCACGATGGATTTGCACGCTCAGCAGATTCAGGGATTCTTCGACATCCCGGTCGACCACCTCTACGCCGCACCCGTGCTGCTCGAGTACATCGCTCGTCAGCAGACCCCAAACCTCGTAGTGGTCAGCCCGGATCTGGGGGGCTTGAAGATGGCGGCCGCCTATTCTCAGACACTGGGCGCCGAGTTGGCCATCGTTGCCAAGCGCCGCAAGAGTCCCACCGAAACCGAGGCCATTTCGGTCATCGGTGATATCGATGGTAAGAATGTTCTTTTGGTGGACGATCTGACCGAGACCGCGGGAACCCTGGTCAATGCCGCGCATCTGCTCAAGCAGCGGGGTGCCTGCCGAATCCAGGCCTGCGTCTCGCACGCCTTGATCAATGATCTGGGAATTGATCGCCTTCGCAAATCGGAGATTGACGAACTGATCACCACCGATAGTGTGATCCGCCCGTCTATTGAAGGGGTCAAAATTACGACCCTTTCGGTGGCTGGTTTGCTGGGAGAAGCGATCAAGCGAATTTACACGAATTCGTCGGTTACTTCCCTATTTGAGTTTAAGGGCTGAAGCCGTTTGCAAGTGCGGCTCGGCAGATACGACTAATTCATGAAATCATTGAAGTTGAAAGTGGCCCCTCGCACCCAGACACGGCGCAAGGGATCCAAGGCGCTCCGCTCTGCCGGACTCATTCCTGCCAATATTTACGGCAAGTCCATTGCCTCCCAGAATGTTGAGATCGATTCCGATGCGTTCATCGATCTGATTAATTCTGCTCACTCCGAGATCGTTCTTGTGGACCTCGAGGTTTCTGGTGATTCCAAGACCCGACTGGCTCTGGTTCAGGATGTTCAGCACCACCCGCTGAGCGGCGAAGTGCTCCACGTTGACTTTCATGAGGTGAAGGAAGATGAGATGATCACCATCCGCATCCCCGTGGAGGCCTCGGGCGAGGCTGAAGGTGTGAGGAGCAGCGGTGGAACCCTCGAGCACGTCATCCAGAAGGTTCGTGTGACGGCACTTCCCAAGGATTTGCCTGAGCAGATTTTGGTCGATGTCTCCGGTTTGGCGGTGGGTCAAGCGATCCAAATCGGCCAGATCCAAGCCCCGGCTGGCGTGACGATCCTTGGAGACAAGCATCTTCGCGTATTCGCTGTTGCCGCGCCGACCACTGAGGTTGAAGCAGCTCCTGCCGCCGCTACCGAATCCAAGCAGCCGGAGATGATCAAGGAGAAGAAAGAAGAAGCTCCTGCGCCGGCTAAGAAGAAGTGATCTGACGCATCGTCGCCCTACGGGCTTTTGCAATGACCCCTCCTGTAATGATTGTGGGTCTTGGAAACCCAGGAGACGAGTATCGAGGTACCCGACACAACGCGGGTGCCATGGTGGTAGATCGCTTCGCCGCCAGCCGGAACTCCGGTTGGCGGAAGGAGCGGAAGTTCTTTTCAGAATTGGCGACGGGTGACTGCGGCGGCCGAAAGGTGGTCTGCGTGAAACCCCTGACCTACATGAATTTGAGTGGTGAGGCAGTGGCGGCCGTGAGCCGTTTCTACCGCATCACGCCAGATCAAATTTTGGTGGTAGCCGACGATGCCGATCTCCCTTTGGGTGCGATTCGCATGCGGCCATCGGGTGGGGCAGGGGGGCACAACGGACTGGCATCGGTTATCCAGCATTTGGGGACTCAGGAATTTCCGAGGCAACGAATTGGTGTGGCTCGGCCGGTTCAGGCAGTTCGAGACATAGCATCGCATGTGTTGGGAGTTTTTTCTCCCGATGAGCAGGTGCGCTTAAACGAAGTTCTGAAATTGGCTGACCAACAAATTTTGAGCTGGATCGAAGAAAACATTGGAAAAGCAATGAGTCTCTACAACCGAAGCCAATAATGGCCGAAGCCAACGGTGGCCGAAGTCAATGGTGGCCGAAGTCAATGGTGGCCGAAGTCAATGGTGGAATAGCAACTGATGAACCCGAGTTTTCAGGCGATTGTGGCTCGGCTTCAGAAGTTTCCAAAACCGCGTTTTTGGACCCGGCGTTTTTAGAACCCGTGTTCTCGAAACCTGTGTTCTGGAAACAGTTGAAAAAAAACCAAAATCTTTGAAAGGATTGGGTTCAACGGTTCGAAGAGTATGGTTAGAGGGCGCAATCAGCCGTGGCGCTAAATTTGTAAGGAAACGACGCTGAGTTTGTAAGGAAACGAACAAACAAAAAGCGAACAAAAAGCGAACAAGAAGCGGGCGAAGAAGTTGATCGAGTGATCGATTAATCGAGTGACGATCTGGTGGGTCCAGGTCATCCGAGAGTGAAATCAGCAATAGTTAACCGGCGCAAATTCATCGCAGATGGGTTCCGCGAGGTGAGAAAACAATTTTGAATCAGACGGGTAACTGAACGTAAGAATGGCGGCAAGTAGCCTCCCGGCAGGTTTTCGATGACGGAAACCGGCCACGGAGGAATCAATTTTAAACCAGCGAATTAGAACCAATTCAAAGACCATGAAACGCTACGAAGGACTGTTTATTTTAGATCTCTCCGGCAAGGAAGAAGGCATCAAGGAAGTCGTCGACAAGTTGTCGGCGGAGATCGCCTCCGTGGGTGGCAAGATCGAGACCGTCCAAAAGCTCGAAAAGAAGACCTTTGCACGGAATGCCCGCAGTGGCGAAAGCGCCGGCCATTTCGTGAACATCATTTTTGAGGCCCAGGGCAAGGCGGTCGCCGAGTTGCGCGCCCGCTTCAAGCTCGCTTCCGACGTGATCCGTGTGTTGTTCACCGAAGCTCCGGCTCCGGTGGTCGCCAAGGCCTAAATATACGGCTAATACGGCCCATTCCGCTCGGCTTACTCCAGACTTCAACCGTTTATGGCCAGCTTCAACAAGGTCATTCTGGCCGGGAACCTCACCCGGGACCCGGAGTTGCGTTACACCCCTAAAGGCACGGCTATCGCCAAGCTTTCTATGGCGATGAACCGCAAGTGGACCGGCGAAGATGGTCAGACCCGCGAAGAGGTCACCTACGTCGACATCGACGCCTTTGGCAAGCAGGCCGAAGTGATTTCCCAGTACCTCAGAAAGGGTGGAGGGTTGCTGGCCGAGGGGCGACTGAAACTCGATCAATGGGACGATAAGCAGACCGGTCAGAAGCGTTCCCGCTTGGGTGTTGTCCTTGAAAGCTTCACCTTCATTGGTGGCCGCCCAGATGGATCGGGTGGCAGTGGTGCGGGTGGCAGTGGTATGGGTGCAATGCCTCCTCCTGCCTCTGGCTCCGTGCCAGGACGGGTGACGGGCAATCGTCCTGCACCGTCCGCTCCTTCCGCCCCTGCGGATACAGAGGGCGGACCTCCTGACGATGACGATGTTCCGTTCTGACGCTCAACATATCCTTTTCAACTAATAATTTAATCCCTATTTCACATGCCAAAGACAGAAGTCCTCCTTATTCATAACGTGATCGGTCTGGGCGGCGAGTCCGATCTGGTCAAGATCTCCACCGGCTACGCACGCAACTATCTGATCCCCCAGGGACTGGCTGTGCCGGTTTCCTTGGGTAACAAGCGTCGCGTCGAGGCCTTGCGCCAGCGTCGTACAGACCGCGAAGCCAAGGAACTCAGCTCCATGTCTGAGTTGGGCAAGAGCCTCAGCAAGGTGACCCTCACCATCTCCGTGAAGACCGGTGATGATGGCAAGATGTTCGGCAGTGTGACCACCGGGTCCATCGCCGACGCGCTCAAGACTCAACTGGAAGTCTCTCTCGACAAGCGCAAGATTAACCTCGAGAAGCCCATCCAGGCCTTGGGTGAGTATGAGATCGAGCTGCGCTTGCATTCTGAGGTGCATTCCACCTTCAAGTTGATCGTTAAGAGCGCCAACCCGTTGCCCGAGCCCGTGGCGGCTCCTGCGGTTGAGGTCTCGAAGACTGAGAAGCGCTCCTTCCGTGGCGGCCCCCGCTCCGGTGGTGACTCTAAGTAACAGTTCAATGGATGGGCAGGGAAGGTCTTGAGAGAGACTTCTTCCTGATCCGATTCAGACAAACGGCGGACTCCGGTCCGCCGTTTTGCTGTTTACAAGAGCCGGATGTCTGGCCTTTGGATTAGGCGGCCCCGCGACGACCTGCTGAGTGCTTCAGGACGACGACGCCATTTGTGCCAAGGCCTCACCAGTCACCCGGCAAATGCGCCACTGAGGAAGGACTTCGGCCCCCTGTCGGCGGTAGAATTCGATCGCTGATTCGTTCCAGTCCAGGACGGTCCACTCAAAGCGACCGCAACCGCGTTCCAAAGCCAAGGTTGCTAGATGTCTCAGCAGGGCTCGACCGTGACCACGACCCCGGAATTCTGGGCGGACGTAGAGGTCTTCGAGGTAAAGCCCGGGTTTGCCGAGAAACGTCGAAAAATTGGCAAAAAACACTGCGAAGCCCACGACGTTTTCCCCATCAAAGGCCAGAACGACTTCAGCGGCCGGTCTCGCTCCGAACAAGGTGGATTGAAGCTGTTCCCGGGTAACCTGAACCTGATGGCTTAGTTTCTCGAATTCGGCCAGCCCTCGGATAAGTTCCAGGATGAGATCCACGTCCTCCATCCGGGCTTGTCTCAACGTGGTGCGATTCATGGACCAACTCTTGGTGTCCGGCCGTTGTGCGGCAATGGTCTACTCAAGAGGACTGTAATGAAACATTGAGCCGGGAAGTGCCCAGTCTGAGACTCAAAGGCACATGGCAATGAGTGTGGCCGGACAATTTAAGGGTTGGACCAAACCGGGGCCGATTCCACCGGGAGCCTTGGGAGCGGGGCCTGCGGTAGAGCCGGGGGAAAGTCTCGATGCCATTAGTGGGCATTTCC
Organism: Verrucomicrobiota bacterium; assembly: GCA_039796015.1. Classification (GTDB taxonomy): domain Bacteria; phylum Verrucomicrobiota; class Verrucomicrobiia; order Limisphaerales; family UBA9464; genus SXXZ01. The sequence goes on along the minus strand of JBDKKQ010000177.1, from coordinate 4,050 downwards.
GCCTATTTCAAGCCATCGATGGTCATCGGTTTTCTTCCGATGATGTGCTGACGGCCTGGTACGGCACTCAAGGATGCCCATCGGCTGCGTCGATTCTCGATCTGGGCAGTGGTATTGGTACGGTCGGAATGATCGCCGCGTGGAGACTGCCGCATGCACGGTTTGTTACCGTGGAAGCCCAAACGGAGAGCGTTCGTCTCGCGCGTAAATCGGCCGCTTGGAATGGGTTGGAGGATCGCTATGACATCCGCTGTGGCGACCTGCGCGATCCATCGGTGCTGCGTGAGGACGAGCGCTTCGATTTAATTCTGGGCAGTCCTCCCTATTTTCCACTCGGTACCGGGGTGGAAAGCACTCATCCACAAAAGCTGGCTTGTCGCTTTGAGGTGCGCGGAACGGTGGCTGATTACTGTCGGACTGCCGTTCGTCACCTGGCTCCGGGAGGGGTCTTTGCCTGTGTGTTTCCGATACGCCCGGACGACCAGCATCAGCGGGTCCGTGACGGGGCACAGGCGGCGGGGTTGACCATTCTTCGAATGCGCTCGGTGGTCTTGCGGGAAGGGGACGCCCCGCTGCTGGGACTGTTTCTGATGAACCGGGCCGACGATTTGCCCGAGGGCCTACGGAGCCGTACCTGGACCGAGCCTCCGTTGGTGATTCGCTGCGCCGACGGTTCGATTCACCCGGAGTATTCGGTGGTCAAACTGAGTTTTGGTTTTCCACCGTGACGCCGTGAGGGGCTTCGCGGGATCTGGGAAGGATTGGCTTCGAGGGCTTCAATGCCCCTCTTGATCCCGGATGTATTCCTGCCGCAGTCCGAGGGCTTCCGGGGCGTGGAGCACGAGCATTTTCATGCGAATGTCCGCGGGCACCGTGGCCGAGGTGAGTTTTGAAACGACGACCATAAGACCAATGGCCATTGGCACGCACCAGATGGCCGGCTGTTCGCACAGGATTCGCAGCAGCGGATGAGTGACCCAAAAGTCGCCGAGAGGCAGCCACTTGAGATCAGAAAAATTGGTCAATGCCACTGTGAGGAGGGCGCATACACCGCCGGTGAGCATGCCGGTGGCCGCGCCGGTCATGGTCATACCGCGCCACCAGACGCTCATGAAGAGCAGGGGAAAGTAACTGGCAGCGGCGATGGCGAAGGCTTGTCCGACCATGAAGTTGATTTGAAGTTGCTCCACGAAACAGCCCAGCAGCGTCGAGACAGCGCCTAAGAGGACCGCGCACCATTTGAACATTTGCATGCGCTCCTGAGCGGTCGACTGCGGTCGCAGAATACGTCCGTACACATCATGAGCCAGTGCTCCGGTCATAGAGACTAGGAGGCCACTGAAGGTGCTCATGAAGGCGGCGAAGGCGCCTGCGCAAGTCATGCCCGAGAGGATGGATCCCCAGGGAACCGCTCCGGAATTGCCGATGGCTGCATTGAGCACCTTGGGTAATTCGAGCACGATCTTGTCTGTTCCTTTGGATCCGCTGCCCTCGTAGAGCTCGGGCAACAAATTACGCCCCATCACACCAAAGACCGGTGGGAAGACATAGAAGATGCCAATGAGGATCATCACCCACATCGTGGTTCGTTTGGCGGCGGCTCCGTCGGGGTTGGTGTAGAAGCGGACCAAGATGTGAGGCAACCCGGCCGTGCCGCAGACCAATGCAATGATCAATGAGTACGTATAGAGCAGTGCATACGGTTTGGACTCTTCAGCACCCAGTTTGGCGGCCTTGGCGGCCTTGCTGGTCAGGGGGCCGAAGGGATTGAGCCAGTTGGAGTCGGCCGGAGCTTTGGCAGACAGCGGAGCTCGTTTCAAAGCGGTCGCCACCTCGGTGCTGTGTTGAGCCTCCGCTGAAACGCTCTGGGTAAGAGGGGGCTGAAGCTGGTTGGCCTGGAGATGCTGGCCGTAGTGTCCCTGGACTGCCATCAGGACAAAGACGGGCACCGAGATGGCAAACATCTTGGCCCAGTACTGGAAGGCCTGCACAAGGGTGATGCCCTTCATGCCCCCGAGGGCCACGTTCAGGGTGATCACAGCCCCAACCACCACGACCCCGGCCCAGTAAGGAAATCCCTTCAGGGCGGATCCGTCGGCGCCGTGAGGAGCCAAGAGCTCGAGGAAGGTTCCACGAAAATCGACCTCTTGGAAGACGTAGGCCAGGGTTGTACCTGCCCCTTTCATTTGGGGCATCGTGTAGAAGAACCCGATGAAGAGGACGAACACGACAGCGATCTTTCGGAAGAGCGGGGAGTCGTATCGGCCTTCGGCAAAGTCGGGGATCGTGTACGCTCCGAAACGCCGCAGCGGTCCGGCGATGAACAGCAACAAGAACAGGTACCCACAGGCATAGCACACCGGGTACCACAGCGCATCATAACCGCTGGACATCACCATACCGGCCACGCCCATGAAGGAGGCGGCCGAAAGGTATTCTCCTGAAATGGCTGAAGCGTTCCAACCCACGGACACGCCTCGACCGGCCACGAAGAAGTCGGAAGCGCTCTTAGCACGACCCGCCGCCCAAAATCCCATGCCCACAGTCACCAAGACCGTCAGGGCACTGAGGGAGACAATCCAGGGGTCAACCGCAGCAAGCAGTGAAGAAAACATGGTGAGTAATTGGGAACCAATCCAGAGGTTATGGGGGGTGGATGGATCGGGTCAACCGGCCATCCGATCCCAGGGCGGTGAACTCAGGCCCGCGGCTTATTACATCAGGCCAAGATGGGGCGAATCACCTCTCCGTGGACGTCTGTCAGGCGGCGGTCCACACCGTTGTGACGGAAGGTCAGTCGGGTGTGGTCGATCCCGAGGAGGTGCAAGAGGGTCGCATGGATGTCGTATACCTCGGTGACGTTGGCACGGTCTGCGGGCTTGTAGCCCCACTGATCGCTCTCACCGTGTGTAACCCCGCCGCGGATGCCGCCGCCGCACAGCCAGTTGGTAAACACGAAGGGATTATGATCGCGGCCCTTACCACCCTGAGCGCAGGGCATGCGACCAAACTCGGTGGTCCACAAGATAATCGTGTCTTCCAACAAGCCTCGTTGCTTGAGGTCCTCGATCAGGGCCGCGATGGGTTTGGCCATGCCCATGGCGAGCGGACCGTGGTCTTGGGCGATGTTCTCGTGAGAATCCCAATTGCGACGGGGGAAGCTGTTGTCGTTGCCCGACCAAATTTGGACGAAGCGCACCCCTCGCTCAATGAGACGGCGAGCGGTCAGACACTTCCGCCCCATGATGTCGGTTTCCTCGCGTGCATTGATTTCGGAGGGCCACTTTTTGGTGGTGTTATCGATGCCGTAGTTTTCCTGGATCCAGGCGGGTTCCTTCGAGAGGTCCAGCGCCTCAGGTGCCGCCAATTGCATGCGGGCGGCCAGTTCGTAGGTGCGGATGCGAGCCTCTAGACGTTGGTCCCCGGGGCGTGTTGCGGCATGAATTCGGTTCAACCGCTCGAGAGCAGCTAACCCATCGACCTCAGACCGGGGGGTAATGTAGCCGCTGTCGGATGGCGGAAAGAGCGCCTCGATGGGTGTTTCAGAACCCACCCGGATTAGGGTTCCCTGATGCTCGGCAGGCAGGAAGGCCGAGTCCCAATTCTTGGCACCATTCGAGGGCATTCCGCGCAGGTCGGGCATTACCACGAAGGTGGGCAGGTTTTCGTTGAGCGAGCCCAATCCGTAGCTCGTCCAGCAGCCCATGCCCGGGAATCCAGGGGTCAGGAATCCGGTGGCCTGGAGCAAGGTCGCCTGCGAATGGACACCGCTCTTGCCCACCAGGTTGTGGATGAAGGCCATGTCATCAACACAGCGACCGAGTGGGGACACGACCTCGCTGAGGTGCTTACCGCTTTGGCCGTAGGGTTTAAATTTCCAGGGGGAGGCGAAGGTGGAGCCCAGTCCGTCCTGGAAAAGTTCCACGGCTTCGCCGGGATCCCATTTCTCTCCGTGGTGTTTTTCGAGGAAGGGTTTGTAGTCCCAGAGATCGACATGGCTTGCGGCTCCGGCCATGAAGAGTTGGATCACCCGCTTGGCCCGTGGGCGTG
>JBDKKQ010000176.1:0-13816 GCA_039796015.1 Verrucomicrobiota bacterium | reverse complement strand
GTGGCTCGCCTGCGCGGACTCGGTGTGACCTTTGAGGTGAATCACCGCCTCGTGTCCTTGAAGTCGTTGGCCGGAGCCTCGTTTCAAAGAGGCCAATCCGAGAGTGTCGATGGATCGGTTTCCGGTGCGAGCGGTTTCCAATTGGGGTTTGCCCATGGGGCAACGGCCACCGCGGATTCGGTCATCCTGGCCTTGGGTGGTGGGTCGTGGCCCGAGACGGGATCCGACGGCGCTTGGGCTGGGTTGTTGGCGTCGCTCGGTCTCACGGTGCATCCGCTGGCTCCGGCCAACTGTGGTTGGGAATGCGATTGGCCTGCGAAGGTTCTGGCACGTGTCGAAGGCAAGCCGTTAAAGAACATCCATGTTCGCGCCGGTGACGCGCTGGCAATCGGGGAGCTGCTTGTCACGCGCTATGGGCTCGAAGGCGGCGCGATTTACCAACTCGGGTCCGCATTGCGTTCGATGTCGGAACCCTCCATCGCCATCGATTTTAAGCCGACCTTTAGTGTCGAGCAGTTGGTTTCTAAGATGGAGTCGGCGCGGCGTAATTTTCTTAACGAGGCCCTCCCTCGGTGGCGCATCGGTGACGCGGCGCACGCCTTGTTGTCAGACCGACTCTGGAACGACGCCGTTTCTCTGGCGCGCGCTGTAAAGCATTGCGTCATCCCGCTGAAGAGGCCTCGTCCTTTGGCTGAAGCCATTTCTTCGGCGGGTGGGGTGAGTTGGTCGGAAATCGATGACCGACTTATGGTCCGACGGTTTCCCGGCCTGTTCGTCGCCGGCGAGATGGTGGATTGGGAGGCGCCCACCGGCGGATACCTCATGCAGGGCTGCTTCGCGATGGGAACCCAAGCGGCTCGAGGGGTTGTGGAGTGGTTGGGCCACCGCAGTTGAATCTTACACGTGGGGCGATGCGCCTGGAATCCACAGACGAAGGATCGTTGGACTCCGGGATCTAAGCCGGAGTTGGAACGTACGAGCGGTTTGGGCGAATTCCTATCCGTTGTCATTCGTCACGTTCTGCTCATGCTTCGCACCGCTCTCCATGAGAATCCCTGAATTTCCAGGCGGTCTTCAGCTGATCAAAGCCCTTTGTGGGTTCACGTTGCTCCTCACTTGGACTGGCCTGGCGGAGTCTCGGGTTAATCCGGATTTCGCCGCACTTAAGGCCGACGCCCAAAAGTCTTTTAAGGACAGCGTCACTCCCTTCGTTAAGACCTACTGCATCGGCTGCCATGGCCAAGATCGGCAGAAGGGGGGTATTAATTTCCAGCCCGCGCTCAGCAATGCGGGCGATGCGACGATCGCAAAACGGTGGAAGCAGGCGGCCGCCAACGTAAAGGCCCACGACATGCCGCCGACCGATGCCAAAAAACAGCCGACCGACACAGAGCGGCAGGCGTTTTTAAACGGGATCGCCCAGATCAAGTTCCTGAGCCAGAAGGATCCCGGGCTGTTTGTGCTTCGCCGCCTCACCAAGGTCGAGTATGGCGCTACGCTGCACGATCTCTTCGGCGTGGATTCGGCGATCGCCCGGGAGTTGCCGGACGAGGTGATTGGGGAAGGGTACTTGAACACGTTGTCGCCCCTCCAATCGGAGCAGTATCTGAGCATCGCCAATGAGGTGCTCGATCAAATACTGCCCGCCGGCGCAGCGACTTTGAATTCCGCGCAGCGGCGTTGGTTGGGGCCGGCGCCTCGAAGCGGGGCGGACCTTCGTGTCGCAGCAAGACCGGTGGCGGCATCTCTCGCCCGGAAAGCCTACCGACGTCCTCCCTCCGACGCAGAACTGGATGTGCTTTTGGGGGTGTTCGACCTAGGGCGCACGAACGGACTGGCCTACAACGATGCGCTGCGTTTGATGGCCAAGGCAGTGCTGGTGTCACCCCAGTTCCTTTTCATTACTCCCCAGGGTGAGGGGCAGCCCGTCGGTGGAATTGTTCGCTTGGATGATTATCAACTGGCCTCCCGATTGTCTTACTTGCTGTGGTCCACGATGCCCGATGCGGAATTGTCCGGATTGGCCGATCGCGGGAAACTCCATGATCCAGCGGTCCTTCGGTTGCAGGTGAAGCGCTTGCTCAAAGACCCGCGATCTCGAGCGTTGTTTGACGGGTTTGGCGCGCAGTGGCTGGGATTGGCGAGCTTGGAAGGCAAGACCTTTGATACTGTGAAGTTTCCGCAGATGAACGCCGAGATGCGTTTGGCGATGTACGACGAAGCCCGCCTGTTTTTCGACAGCATCGTGCGTGAAAACCGGAGCGTCGTGCGGTTCGTCGATTCGGATTACACGTTTCTCAACAGGACCCTCGCTCCGATCTATGGGCTGGAAAACACCGTCACCGGGTCGCGGATGCGCCGGGTTAAGCTGACGGATCCCAATCGGGGCGGGGTCCTCGGAATGCCGGGTGTTCTGGCGACGACCTCGTTTCCCAACCGCACCAGTCCCGTCAAACGCGGCGTGTGGGTGTTGGAACAAGTGCTGGGCGAGAAAGTACCACCGCCACCACCGAATGTTCCGGCCTTGGAAAAGCAGGATCAAAAAACCGTCGCCCAACTGACCTTGCGACAGCGGACCGAGCTTCACCGAACAGAAGCCGTCTGTGCCAACTGCCACAAGATTCTGGATCCCATCGGCTTTGGACTAGAGAACTTCGATGCGATTGGCCGCTGGCGCAATCGCGACGACACGGGCGGGGCCATTGAAGCGGCCGGTGAACTCCCCGGAGGGAAACGCTTCAGCGCGCCCAAAGATCTGAAGGCCATCATCGCTGCCAGACCGAAGGAGTTAGCCCGGAATTTTACCGAAAAATTCTTGGCGTACTCCCTCTGCCGCCAATTAGAAGGCTACGACGAAATCGTTGTGGATCATCTGATGGAAACCGCCGCCAAAGACGGCTACCGTCTTCAGACACTCATCACAGAAATCGTCACCAGCTATCCGTTCACGCACCGAAGGGTCCAAGAATCAACCGCTTCCGCCTCCCATGAAAAGTAACCGCCTGATGGATCGTCGTACGTGTCTAAAAGGGATCGGGGCTTCGCTCGCTCTACCGCTTTTGGACATCATGGCTTTGGCCGAAGTCGGCAAGAGCAAGGGAGTCAAACCGCCGGTGCGACTGGGGTTCATGTACATGCCCCATGGGGTCATCATGGAGCAGTTTTGGCCGAAGAGTCCGGAGAGTTTCCTGACCTCGCCGCCGCCCGCTTTGGCCTCGCTGCGCCCCGTGTTGGATCAATGCCTGATGATGAAGGGCATCTCCGGAGTGCCGATTGCGCCATTCAATGGAGCTCCCCATGCGCTCGAGTTGTCCACCTGGCTCACCGCGGCACTGCCCGATGCGAAGCAGCGAGATGTCATCAACATCGCGATTTCCGCGGATCAGATCGCCGCGAATTTCGTAGGGGGCTTCACGGCGCTGCCGTCGCTGGAGTTGGCCACGATGCCCCAGACGCACAAGGAGAACCAAGACGGACTCAATGAGGGGTACTATTCCCACTGCAGTTTTCGTTCGGCCACTCAAGCCGTCCCGGCCGAAATTAATCCGCGGAATGTTCTCAATCGGCTCTTTGGGAAGTCCAAGAAAACCGGGAGCTCCGGCAAGGCAGATCCTTTGGATCGTCAGATGCTCGATCTCGTCCTTGGCGGTGCCAAAGACTTGCGGCGCAAGTTGCCTCGGGACGATCAGCACAAGCTCGATGAATACCTCGACAGCGTTCGCAGTGTAGAACGTCGCATCGCCGCCATCGAGTACCGCCAGAAGGAAGCCGCCTTGGAAGCAGCGGGTGTGAGTGTGAGCAGACGGTTGGCATCGGATTCGCCGCCCATCGAGATCAAAATTCCCGAGGGCGAAAAGCGCAGCGAATACATGGAGGTGATGTGCGATTTGAACGTGCTCGCGTTCCAGACCGACACGACTCGTGTGAGCACTTACATCGGCTCCACTCCGAATGGGGTGTCCTACCCGGAACTGGGGTTCAACGACGAACACCATTCGCAAACGCACCACAGCAACGAGTTCGATAAGGTCAGCAAGGTGGCGGCGATCACCGCCTTCAATATCGCCCAGTTCGCTCGGATGGTGCAGAAGATGCATCAACTGAAGGAAGGGGACGGCACGCTGCTCGACAACTGCATCATGATGTGGGGTTCCGGGTTAGAAGACGGCAACGTGCACGCCCGGGAAAACCTGCCGTTCATCCTCGCCGGAAAGGGCGGGGGATCGCTCAATACGGGGCGTTTCCTGAGCGGCGTCAAAGGCAATCAGGGGGATTTGCTAACCACGCTGCTGGCGTGTGCCGGTATCCCGCTGGACCGACCTGTTGGGATTGCTACGAAGCAGCTCCAAGAAATGAGGAACTCCATCGGCAAGGCATGAACCTCCAGGCCTTCGCCACGATCGCCACGATCGGCATGAGTTGGACGCTGCTCGTGCACGCCGAATCCAAGCCAGGGGATGCCGATTTCCCGACTAAGAACGCAAACTCGCGTCACGAGGAAAAGGTGAAGGCCGTCCAAGCCGGGACCTTCGACCTGGCACTCATTGGAGACTCCATCACCCACACCCTCGGGGATATGAATGATGGCAAATACGCTCCGAACCAAGCGGTGTGGAAGCGCCACTTCGAGTCGCGCCGAGCTATCAACCTCGGCATGAATGGGCAGCGCACCGAGGAAATTTTGTGGAACCTCCAAAATGGCCAACTGGAGTTCACCCAGTCGCCCAAGGTGATGGTGCTCTTGATCGGGACGAACAATGCCGATGATCGGCATTTCGCCCGCACCCATTCACCGGAAGAGATTTTTGCGGGGACCCGAGCAATCGTTGAGCTCATCCGTCGTCGCCATCCGAGCACGAAAATCCTGATCGTGAGGATTTTCCCACGCGGCGGTGACGGCGAAAAAGGGGTCAGCCCACCGGCTTTTAATTCATCCGCGCAGTGCATTGAAACCTGCCGTCGCGCCGGCGAACTCACTTCCGGATTGGCCGATGGGCAGCACGTTTTTTGGATGGATGTGAATCAGGTCTTCTTGCGCGCGGACAGTACCATCAACACCGACTTGATGTGGGACTTGCTCCACCCCAGTCCTGCCGGTGCCGAAGCCTGGGTTCAGGCCATCGAGCCCACGTTGGCCAAACTCATGGGTGATCGACCGATTCTAGATTCGCCGCGTTCACTGTCCGAGCCAGCGACCCAGGCGAAGTGAGTGGCTCTCCGGTGGTTTTGATCAGGCACCGCTTTACCGGCTGGTCGATTGCAGGAACTCTCGTCCAGAAATTCCCCACAAGACCATGACTGCGAAGAGACCTTTTCTGGACAGAGTTGCCCTGCGGGTTTGGATGATCGCGTTGACCGCATTGGCCGGTTTTTCGTTGATCCAAGCTCTGGCCTCCGCTCCGCCCCGGCATGCCCTCTCGATGGAGACACCGGAGTGGCCTCGCAGCTACCGCTTGCATGTTGAGTTCAGCGACAAAACGGGAGGTGTGGTTCGATGGGGCAAGGAATGGAGTCTCCCTCTCCGGGGAGCGATTGCTCAAGACATCGCAGTGGAGCACCCCGCTGAGGGTCCAGCGATTCTACGTGTCTGGAGCGATGGCGCGCTCGTTCGAGGTCCCGAAGAAATTGCGGCACTCAGCACCGGCGGCGGCGTTGATTTTCCATCAGCGGGCATATCCTTCGGCAAGGATGTAACGGCTCGGGTGCAGTTTGCAGCCCAGGGACCAGGCACGCTCTTTGCCGTTTGTTCTCCCTATGGAAACTGGGAACCGGGTTCCAAGGCCCTGTTCATCCGGGATGGTCATTTGGTTTATGACATCGGTTGGTTGGGAGCCTTGAGCGGTGGCCCTCGGGTGGACGACGGGAAACCCCATGTGGCCATTCTCAGCGTGATCTCTGGCAGAACACGGATCTGGCTCGATGGCCGCAAGATCTCGGACCGGGCGGATTTTTCGAAGCCAGATCCTGCAGGGCAAATTCTCAAGGTCGGAAGAGCCACTCCCGACTTCGCTGGCAACTTGAGCCGCGGTCGGGTGGAAAGCGTGAGACTGTGGCGGCGCGGATTCTCGGAATCCGAAATCGGTGCGTTGCTTGATCCGGCCGGACCGACCGTTGGGACTGCCGATTTCGTTCACCAACCGGGCGATGCCTCCGATCGTCCTGTGATTGAACCCGCCAAAGGAGTGGCTGTGCGTCATGCTTGGGTGCAGCCATTGGAGAGCGCCGACCATGCTGCCGTGGTGGCCGGTTGGAATGATCGTACCCTGGCCGAAGGAAAGGCTATCTACGACGCGCTGTGCGTCGCCTGTCACGGAACTCGGGAGGCCCCGGGATCGCTTCCAACCGCGCTGCGCTTTGCTGAGGGCGTGTTCAAGAATGGTTCCGACCCAGACTCAATGTTCCACACCTTAACCCGTGGCTATGGGCAGATGGTGCCGCAGAACCAGTACACCACCGCCCAGAAGTACAGTGTGATTCAGTACATCCGGGAAACCTTCCTGCGGCCGCACAATCCCAGTCAGTTCGTTGCGGTGACGCCTGCGGTGTTGGCCGCGCTGCCCAAGGGACTCACACGGGCTCCGGTCGAAGTCGAAGATCGGACACCCGCACCGTATCTCCGGATGAACTTCGGTCCGGCGCTCTTTTGGACCTTTCAGGTGGCACCCGGAAATATCGCTCAGAAGGGCATCGCCATTCGTCTCGACGAAGGGCCCGGCGGCGTCAGCAAGGGGCGAGCTTGGATGGTCTACGATGAGGACACGCTGCGGGTGGCCGCGGCAACGACCGGCGAGTTTGTGGATTGGAAGGGCATCGCCTTCGATGGCAGCCATGGAACCCACACCGGCTTGATCGGCCAACGGCATTTCGTCAATCCGGTCGCTCCTGGAGTGGCCTCGCCCGAGGGTGACTGGACCGACCACCGTCTGCTCGGCAAAGACGGGCGTCGCTACGGACCCTTGCCTCGGGATTGGGCGCGGTATGACGGGCTCTATCTCCACGGAAACCAAGTGGTGATTGCTGCGACCATAGGCGGAACGCCGGTGCTCGAGTCACCCGGTTGGCTGGACTACGGCACCACACCGGTTTTTACCCGCACCCTGAATTTGGGGAAGTCGGGCAAGCCCATCCAACTGAGGGTGGCCCCAGAGACCGTGTCGGTCGCGTTGTCGGGTGATGGGGTTCTCAGAAAGATCGCCGGCTTTTGGGTCGCTGAATTGCCGCCGTTGGCCAAGACCCGGATCTACATTTCACGGGCCGACCCAGCGTCGCTCGCCGCGCTGATGCCGACCTTTCGTGGTTCGATGGATTTGGAGCCGCTCACCCATGGTGGCCCGAAGCGGTGGGATGAAGAAATCGAGACCCGGTCGCAGCCTGGAAAAACCGATGGCCCTTTTATTGCCGACGACTTTCCGCTGCCGGTGGAGAGCCCGTGGCAAAGTTGGATGCGCCCGGGGGGCTTTGATTTCACGCCCGACGGCCGTGCTGCCATGGTGGGCACTTGGAATGGGGATGTCTGGCGGGTGGAAGGCCTGATGGATCCGGCCCCGGCGACCTTGCGGTGGAGACGAATTGTGAGTGGTCTGTTTCAACCACTGGGAGTCAAATATCGGGGCCAGGATCTCTTCATCACCTGCCGCGATCAAATCGCGCGACTCCAGGATTTCAACGGAGACGGAGAGATAGATTTCATCGGCAATTTCAACAACGACCACCAGGTCACCGAGCACTTCCATGAATTTGCCATGGGTTTGCAAACCGATGGGGATGGCAATTTGTACTACGCTAAATCTGGCCGGCACGCCCTGGATTCAGTGGTGCCTCATCATGGCACCTTATTGCGGGTCCGGGCCGACGGCCGTCAGACGGACATTTTGGCCACGGGCTTCCGTGCAGCCAACGGGGTGTGCCTTAACCCGGATGGCAGTTTCTTCGTGACCGATCAGGAGGGTTTCTGGACTCCGAAAAACCGGATCAATCGGGTAAAGTTGGGGGGCTTTTACGGCAACATGTTCGGCTACACGAGTGTAACCAACACGGCCGACTCGGCGATGGAACCGCCCATGGTTTGGATCACCAACCAGAAGGATCGCAGTCCGGCTGAATTGGTGTGGGTACCGAAGGGAGCCTGGGGTTCTTTGGGCGGATCGCTATTGAATCTGAGTTACGGTACCGGCCGGGTGTTCATCGTGCCGCATTCCCAGCGAAACGCTCCCTCACAGGGAGCGGTGTGTGAATTACCCATGCCGGCCTTTGCCACGGGGATCATGCGCGGACGCTTTGGATCCGACGGGGCGTTGTACACGTGTGGGATGTTCGCGTGGGCAGGCAATGCAACGGGTCCCGGAGGCTTTCACCGCATTCGTCGTGCGAACACACCGGCTTACCTGCCGGTGGCCATCGAGCCGAGCAAAGGGACGCTGTCGGTGCGACTGAGCGATCCGCTGGATCCCGAAGCGATCCGGCCCGAGGCGTTTGCCCTCAAGGTCTGGTCCCTCAAGAGGACGGCGGGTTATGGCTCGGATCACCACGGTGAACACGCGTTGACCATCCGCGCGGCGCGTCTCGAGGCCGATCGGCGAACGCTGATTCTGGACGTCCCAGACCTGGCTCCGACCCATTGCTATGAGTTGAAGCTGCGTTTGGCTGTTCCGGGTGGGACTACGGTGGAGCGGGTGCTGCATGGCACGGTAAACCACCTCACTGGATCCTAACTAATCCAGAAGCGGGGTCGTGACTGCAGAAACCACTGATCCACAGTGGACCGCAGATGGATTGCATGTTTTGTATACGCCTATCCCTCCTATGAAAACGCAGTTGAGCCAATCCCGTCGTCAATTTCTCCAACGCACGGCCGCGGCCGGAGCAGGACTGCTCCTGACGCCACTGGCGATGTCGGCAGCCCGCTCGCGATCGGCCTCCGAGCGGATCACCGTCGGAATGATTGGCATTGGGGCGATGGGACGTGGCCATCTCGATCGGTTGTTGGGATATGAGGATATTCAAGTGGTGGCTGTTTGCGATGTGGAGAAGACCCGTCGGGAAACGGCGCAGGCTCAAGTAGAGAAGCGCTACGCAGCGCGCCAAAAAGACGGGGTGTTCAAAGGTTGCGATGCTTATATCGATTTCCGGCCTCTCATTGCCCGTAAGGACATCGATGCGGTTGTTGTGGCCACACCCGATCACATGCATGTCATCATCGCCTTGGCGGCGGCTCGTGCGGGTAAGGACATTTATTGCGAGAAACCCCTGACGCAAAACATCCACGAGGGACGCCTGTTGGTGGACGCGGTTAAGAAGTACCGCATCATCTTCCAGACCGGAAGCCAGCAGCGCAGCGAGTTCAACGACCGGTTCCGGAAAGCCGTGGAGTTTATTTGGAATGGCCGGATTGGCCGCCTTAAGACGATCCATGTGGGAGTGGGCGCTCCGCCGGTGGCGTGCGATTTACCCGATCAACCCACACCCGCCGATGTGGATTGGGAACTGTGGCTGGGCCCGGCCCCGTTGCGCGGTTACAACGAAATCCTGTGTCCCAAGGGCATGCACCGGCACTACCCGCTGTTCCGCAATTACCGAGAGTTTGCTGGAGGCTCCTTGGCCGATATGGGTGCGCACCATTTTGACATCGCGCAATGGGCTATGGGCATGGACGCCAGCGGCCCCACGTTGATCACGCCACCTGCGGGAGACGCCCTCACCGGACTCAAGTTCACTTATGCCAATGGCGTGGAACTCTTCCATGGTGGGAAGAGCGGATGCACCTTCGAGGGAACCGATGGAACCCTTTATGTGGACCGCGGTGTCCTGGAGAGCAGTCGGCCGGAGATCCTGAGCGCTCCATTGTCAGCCACCGACCAACGCGTCTACCCCTCTAACCAACACATGAGGAACTGGTTGGACTGCGTGCGTGAACGCAGGCAGGCGATTTGTCCGGCCGAAGTGGGCCATCGAACAGCATCCATCTGCCACTTGGCCAATATTGGTTACCAGTTGCGCCGTCCGCTGCATTGGGATCCGGTGAAGGAGCAGTTCCGCAAAGACCCCGAAGCCAATCGACTGGTGTCACGCAAGCCCAGGGCGCCATGGTCCTACTCCATGTCCTGAGCCCATTCTGTTGCCATCAAGAGCCACCCTAGGGCGTGGCCCGGTTCGGAGAGCTGGGTCTTCGAGCTCGGGGTTGAGTATGGATAGGAGGAGTAGACCAGCCGCCCATCCGTGCTGCCGGACTCAGGGAACTCGGCCTTCTTCCACATCCATGAGATCGAAGAACACCTGAATGTCGTCACGGTGGGCCAATCCGGCCTCAGCTTTTTGACGTTCCAGCCCCGCTGATGCCGAGTCCCTCCAACCGCGCTTGGCCATGAAGGTGTTCCAGATTTCGATTTGTTCGGAATTCGGGCGGTGTCCATTCAGGAAACACCATTCCAGCACTTCCTCATCGGAACCTCCTTCGAGAGTGCGTTGGGTCAGGGCATCAAAACTCACATCTAGGAAACGGCAGATCCGGTCATCAAAGGTTCGACCTCCTTCGATGGGTCCCAGGTGATAGCCGTCAGGTAGATGCCCCTTTTCGTGTTGATGACGGATCTTGTCCAGAATGCGTCCGAAGACGGCGATACCTCCCACCAGTTCGCGGGGGGACCGAAATGGAAATGTCATGAGAACTAAGATCTAGTGGAGTGCGTGGTAAACTGTCAAAGCCTTGCCTGCGATCGACGTCGATTCCGTCGATGCTGGCTTCACTTTCCTCCCAACTCAGTCATCCCATCTCAGTTCAACGCGCAGATTGATGCCGGCGGCCGGCCAAGGTTTTTGGAGTCCTCGATGAGTCACTCGGTGCTGAGAAACAATCCTGAGGGGCGTGATGCGCCAAAGCACAAGGTCCGCAAGGCTTCTTGATGATGGGCAGGGTCCAAATTGGGGCCAATGAGCACGGCGATGGCTGCGGGGTGCGGGAGGGCGGGGAACTCTTCGATGAAGTGATGGCCCCAGACTTGTTGGAACAGGAAGAGTTTCTCCGGAGCATGGGTAAACCTCACGAACCCCTTGGCTCGCACGACCTCGCGCGGATTGAGCCGGCTCAGATAGGTCTCAAAGGCCTTCCGCTCCACAGGCACCGGAAATCGCCACGTCACGCTGCGATAGCCGGTGTGCAAATGAGGGGTGACCGTAGACTCCCCATCGTTCATTGCGTCATTGGTTGCCTCAATACGCACCTCGGCGGGGGACCTGCGGAGGAGATCACCGATATCTGGCAGACCGAAGGGGAGCCGGATGCGTTGGGCGCTGGGATTTTGTTCGGCGATGAGTGTTTCCAGCGAATCCAATTGGCCTGGGTCGAGGCGATCGCATTTGGAGAGGCACAGGACGTTGGCGAACTCGATTTGCTTGCGGGCCAATACCCGCTCTCCGATGTCGCCCTCGGGTTGGGCATACCATGGGGCGTCCACCACGCTGACCACGGCGTGCAATTGGGCATGCTCTAACAAGTCGGTGTCCGTGAGGATATCGATGACACTGTCCGGGTCTGCCAATCCGCTGGTTTCCACGACGATGTAATCGCAGTCCCCCGACTTGGCCAATTGAGTCACGGCTCGGTCCAGCTCGTTCTCCGGTGCACAGCAAACACAACCGCCGCTCACCTGGGCCACCGGCAAACCGGGGCGATCGAGGATTTGGCTGTCGACGCTCTCGGCCCCGAACTCGTTCATCACCACGCCCATGCGCAAGCCCGTGGCCGGCGAATCCCGCAGCCATCGCAGTAGCAGCGTGGTCTTGCCCGATCCTAGAAATCCGGTGACCAGAATCACGGGCAAACGGTGTTTCGCGGCCGTGGGTTGTTCCGTGGCGTTCCCGGAATTCATGCGCAGGCGGCGGCCAATTCGGGCCACAGCTGCACGGCCATCCGCATGCCGGCGGCATAGGCATCGAGGCTGAACTTCTCGTTGGGCGAATGGGGATTGTCGTCGGGCAAGGACATACCGAGGAGCAGGGTATCGGCTCGCAAGTGCTTCTTGAAGGCGGCCACGATGGGAATACTGCCGCCTTCGCGCATGAGCAGCGCCTCGCGATTGAAGCCAGCAGACATGGCGCGCAAGGCGGCCTGGGCGAGGGGACCCTTGGGTGAAACAAGGTACGGTTCGCCACCGTGACCGTGCTTCACTGTGAGGCGCACGGTCGGCGGGCACAGCGATTGGAGGTGTTTTTTGACAGCCGCCAAAATCTTGGTGGGCGTCTGGTCGGGGACCAACCGGAGGGTGATCTTGGCGCAGGCCCAGGCAGGCACGATGGTTTTGCTGCCTTCACCTTGGTATCCGCTGGTCAGGCCATTGATCTCGAAGGTAGGGCGGCAGGTGCGGCGTTCGTTGGCAGTGAACCCGGTTTCGCCGGTGAGTTCAGGCACTCCGAGGAACTTGGCGTACCGCTTGTCATTCTGCGGAATCCGAGCCATTTGCTTGCGCTCGTAGGCGCTGAGCGGAGCCACCTCGTCGTAGAATCCCGGCACGGTAATTCGACCGCGCTTGTCCCGCATTTGCCCGAGCAACTGGCACAAGGCGAAGGCCGGGTTTTCCAAGCTTCCGCCGAAGAGGCCGGAATGAAGATCTCGCGAAGGGCCGTCGATCCGGACCTCGAGTGCGGCGATACCGCGCAGGCCGTACGTCAATGCAGGGTATTCTAACGAGGGAATGCCATTGTCCGAAATCACGACCGCGTCGCAGGCCAGTTCCTTTCGGTGCTTAGGCAGGAAACTGTAAAGCTGAGTGGAACCCACTTCTTCTTCGCCCTCGATGAGGAAGATCAGGTTGCACGGCAACGGTGTGCCACTGCGGACGTAGGCTTCGACCGCATTCAGGTGGGCCAAATGTTGCCCCTTGTTGTCGGCTGATCCACGGGCAAAGAGATTCCGGCCTTCGATGCGGGGTTCGAACGGTGGGGTTTTCCACAGGTCGAACGGCTCGGGCGGTTGGACATCATAATGGCCGTACACTAGGAACGTCGGTTTCTTGGGATCCGGCTTGGGAGTGCGGGCCACGACGATGGGGTTGCCGTCGGTTTCATGGACCGTGGTGTCCAACGTCAAACTCCGGGCGCGGTCAGCAATCCATTGAGCCGCAGCGCGGAGATCCGGTGCGTGCTTGGGTTGGGCGCTAACACTCGGAAAGCGCACATAGTCGCAGAGGGAGTCGATGAACTGGGTCTGGTGTTCCTCGAGGTACTGGAAAACAGGGTTCATGTTCGGTGCGGAAATCGTTGATCCGTCGATGGTCCTAGTTGGGAAAATCTCGGTGATTGAATTAATTCTTCGGTTTTCCAAAACCCCGGAGCAAACCCTCGATGGCCTTGGCCGCAGAGTTGGTCGGGATTAACGCGTTGACCGTGTTGGTGTTGAAGAGCGGGTTGCCCTTCGGTGCAGGCGCATTGACCGTAGCTGCTGGTGGCGGGTTAATCTTCAGCACAGGCGCATTGGTTGCAGTCGCAGGTGATGGGCTGCTCTTACTAGCAGGAGCAAGCGCATTGGTCGCAGTGGCGGTCGCTGTCTGGGCCGCAGCAGGGGTGCCAAGCAAACTGCCCAGTACTCCGGCGGCCCCGGCCACTTTCCCACCCAGGTTACTGCCCAAACCAGCCGCGGCACGTGCGAGGGTCTTGGCCCCCATGGCGGCCAGCGCCAGCTTGTCGATCGAGGGTGACGGGTTGCCCAAAGTGCCCTTCACAGTGAGGAATTCGGGCAGCGGAGCATAGGCGGCATTGGCCGGTGTGGAGGCATCAAGCAACACGGCCTTCTCGGCAATTTTCCGGGATAAGGCGATGGTGACCG
>JBDKKQ010000175.1:0-3225 GCA_039796015.1 Verrucomicrobiota bacterium | reverse complement strand
AATCTTTACAGCTCGGCCATTTTTATCGGATGGGGCGCGGTCGGCCTCGGGCTGATCCTTGAATCGTTCTGGAAAAACGCCATCGGGCTGGCGGTGGCCACCGTGATTGGTTTTTCCACCCAAGTCGTGGCTCACAATCTCGCCCTCGGAGGCGACACCATGGTGATGCTTCAGGCGGTGCTCGATACCAACTTCTGGCTCGCCACCCACGTGGTCATCGTGACGTTGGGCTACGCTGCCACTTATGTCGCAGGCTTCCTCGCCATCTTGTACGTGGTGCTCGGATTCTTCACGAAGGTGATGACCGGCGACATGGGCAAAAGCCTCTCGCGCATGGTGTATGGCATTCTGTGCTTCGCCACGCTCTTCAGCTTTGTGGGCACCGTGCTGGGCGGCATCTGGGCCGACCAATCATGGGGACGGTTCTGGGGTTGGGATCCCAAGGAGAACGGCGCCCTTATTATCGTGCTATGGAATGCGCTCATCTTGCACGCCCGTTGGGGTGGCATGGTTCGGGAGCGCGGCATCATGAACCTCGCGATCTTCGGAAACATCGTCACCAGTTGGTCGTGGTTCGGTACCAACTTGCTGGGCGTGGGGCTTCACAGCTACGGCTTTATGAGCGGGGCCTTTACGGCGCTGATGGTTTTTGTGGGCAGCCAATGCGTGCTCATCGCGCTGGGGCTCATTCCGCAGGCGAAGTGGCGGAGTTTCTCGGCGGCTTCCGGTGCAGCGAAGACTCCGGCGGCGTCGGCGGCCTGAGTCGTGGAACCGCATCGAGAGCATAGGCAACGCGATGACTGTCACCGAGACCTTGAAACACCTCGGAATCGTGGTGCCGCCAGCCCCGGGCGCGGTGGCCGCCTATGAGCCGTGGGTGCGCACGGGCAATTTGGTGTTCACTTCGGGGCAGTTGCCCTGGCGCGACGGCGTGATGGCGTACGCGGGTCGGTTGGGAGCCGAGTTGACGGTGGAGCAAGGATACCAAGCGGCCCGACAGTGCGCGCTCAACGCCTTGGCCCAGCTCCAGGCGGCCGCCGGCGGGGACGTGAATCGAGTGCGTCGTTTGGTGCGCGTGGAAGGCTATGTCCACTGCGCCGCCGGATTCCGCGGCCATCCGCAAGTACTCAATGGGGCGTCTGATCTCTTCAACGCGGTGTTCGGTGCCCGCGGAGTCCATGCCCGGTTGGCCATCGGAGTGTCGGATATGCCTTTGGATGCCGCCGTTCAGATCACCGTCACGGCCGAGGTTGACGAGCTCTGCCGGTAAGAGTGTCTTCGGCAGCGAAGGATCTGCAGAGGTCCGCGATGAACTGCCGCCGGTTCCGTCATCGGGCCCGCGAGGGATCGAGGGATCGAGGGATCGAGGGATCGAGGGATCGAGGGACTTAGCCGTAACGATTCAGTCGTATCGACGATGATAGCTTTACCCTCTTCCGCAAGAGCTTTGTTGTTGGCTCGTTACGGGCCTCAAGTACGAGCCTCACCATGGCTTGCGCCTCACTCTCGCCTCGTCTTACGAAAGAATCCCTCACGCCATCACTGTCCTCCCAACTGAATCGTTCCAGCTTAGGGCTGCAAGCGGGCCTGCTTCAATTCCACCAAACCGTCCTCCATCCCGGTGCAACGCACCTCGAAGGTCACGGTTTGGCCGGCTTCAAGGAGTTGCCACTTTGAGCGGTTGTTTTCGGCGATCAACGTCCGACCGTCGCGGCGGGTGTGGAAGGCGGGAATCTTGTCGTCGATGCGCCACTCACAGACCGGCCGCACGGCGGGATCCGGTGTTTCTAAGAAGACCCGGACATTGCGGCTGACGATGCCTCGCTCCATGCGTTCCACCACGCCCGTGATGCGGAATGAGCGTTTTTGATAGCGCGTATTGGCCGCCGGGAGATCGGAGCGGTAGTGGTTCACCAGTTCCCAGATGCTGATGTCTTGGGCGGCGTTCACCGGAGGGAGTTGAGAGGCTGGAGCTGGAGGCACGAGGCCCGCCCACCGCGCGGTTTGAAGCGCTTCAACCGCGGGCTTGGCGGCGGGCAAAAGCAGGGGAAGCGTCATCGGTTGGGCTTGGGTCGTGACGGAGTTTGATGTCGGACTCCCCGCGCCGGAGGGGAGAAAAGCGGCCCCTCGCAGGCGGGAATTCTCGAGCGTCAGGCGTTTCAAAGCAGCCTCGGTGTCGAACCCCAATCGTCGTCGTAGCGGTTCGGAAACCTCGAAGAAAAACACCGTGGTTCGGCCTCCGGAGTGCTGGAGCTCCAAGCGATCGTCATCCAGACGTCGCACCGTCGCCTCGCGGAAGGTTCGGCCATCGAGGGTGACGATTTCTTCGGCCACCAACGCCGGTATCAGGGCGGTCCACAAGATCAACAGGGCACGGGCACGTTGCATGGGTTCAAGGCAATCGGAGGTCGTGCTCGCCGTCAATTGGTAGCCAAGGGACGTGGCCTCAAGGGGTGCTTCTTAGGGATCAGGGATTTCCTCGCAAGGGCTGTGTCGGGGCCTGCTCGCCAGGCTGGTAGTAGCGCTTGGCTTGGGGTTAGTCGGTGGTGCCAGTGGAGCGTTTTTAAGGTCAGCTTGGTTTGTAACAGGGGGCCTAAAGCGATCTCTTCGGGTATGACATTCGAGCATTTTTGCTAAAAACGCTTGTTTGCAGGTTGGTTCTAAATATGACAGATGACCGGCGTGAGCTACTTCTCGGCCGAGCTGTCGGCGCTGATCGATCGGGATTTTGGTGGGAGTCAACTAAAATTTGGCCGTACTGTCGGGATCGATCAGAGTATGGTCAGTCGGCAATGTGCCGGCTTGTCGATGCCTGATCGAGCCACAGTGGATCGCTTTGAGAAGACGCTCTCCCAGACTCAGGCCATTCCATTGGTGGTTGCCTATCTTCAAGATCATTGCCCTTTGCCGCTGCGTCCCCAAGTGGTGATCCGAGCCAAGCCGCCATCGGGCAAGGCGCAAGCCAGGGAAAACATGAAGATAGATTTGGCGAGATTTCCCACGCATCAGAGTGCCTTGATTCAAGGGATTGTGAATATAGTGACCACGGACGCTCGAGCGGCTGAATTAATCGATAGTTTGATTAAATTTTGCGATCCCAACGGGTTATCAAAGCCAAATTCGCAGTAAATAAGTAGATTGTTTAGTTTTTATTGTAAATCAGGGTGGCGAACACTTGTTTTGAAAAAACAAACTGTTTAACCCACGCTTCGCAGCGCCAGTGGT
>JBDKKQ010000174.1:0-5211 GCA_039796015.1 Verrucomicrobiota bacterium | reverse complement strand
ATGCCGGTTTCCTTGAACGCCTTTGAATTCTGGAGGATGCCGGCTCCGGCGGGATTGGGCGCGTTGGCGATCACCGTCAATCCGCCGCCCGTCACCGCACCGGCGACCAGAGCGTATTTCAATGAGTCGCTAATGCCTTCCACCAGAGAACCGAGGTAGGTGAGGGCCGCATTGTCTGTGATGGCCGTCAGTGCGGTGGCGCCGAAATAAAGTGTCACGCCGTCCATTCCCGTAATTAGCGGCTTGAGCCACCAGGATTGCAGGGAACCGAGCGTGACTAAGCCAGCGAGGAAAAAGCCCACCAACAGGCCCTCACGGAACTTCAGTCCATCTTGATGGGGCAGGGTGGCGTAGACCACTCCCAGAAAGATCATGAAGACGCCGAAGAAAACATCCGGGTGGTGGGCGAAGGCGACCACACTTCCCAGCGAGGCCAGATGGGTCAGGGTCAGCCAGATCGGGATTCGGTCTTCCCGTCGATTTTGGATGGGCACCTGACTCAACTCTTTGCGGAAGATCCAGCTCACCATCAACGTGGACGTCAGACAGGCCGCAGCCGCCCTCCATCCAAAGTGGGTGAAGAGGTAAGCCGTATCCCAGTTCCACTTCGACGCCACCATGAGCACCGGCGGTGCGGCGAAGTGGGTCAACGTGCCACCGATGGAAATATTGACGAACAACAGGCCGAGGGTGGCGTAGGCGAGTTTGGGACGGATCCCGCGATCGAAATAACGGTGTTTGAGCAGGATAGCCAGCAAGGTCATGGCCGCCGGTTCTGTGATGAAGGAACCCAGGAGCGAGCCGAAGGAAAGTGCAGCGATATAAAAGGACACCCCTTCGCGCAGTGGAATCAGTCGGGCCAGCATCAAGATGAGTGATTCAGCCAACGTCACGATCGGTCGGGTCGCGGCCATCACCATCACGACAAACACGAATTTGGGCTCAGTGAAGTTGAGACTGTCGATGTGATGGACCGCCTGCTGCATCGACTGGCTGAGGAGAGCGATGCCGAAGAACAGCACTGCGGCCCAAAGTCCGAACACCACCTCCGTTTCTGCGAGGAAGTGGAGCACTGTTTCTTGAACCGAACCCTTGGGCTGAAGGTGCGCCCAGGTGGCGAACCGTTTGACAGAAAACGTGTGAAGGACCGCCAGACAAAACAGGACTGTGGCCAGGAGTTCGATGGGGGTCGGCTTCATGCGTCGGAGCTGAGCGACCACAATTGCCATAAAGGGCCGGTCCGTCGATGGGAACCGTTGTGCACAAAGAGCTCTTTCTATTGGCGCTTTCCATGCCGATGAGGTTTCGGAAAGATCTGGGCATGATTTCCCGATTCTGGCTCCTGTTCTGGATCGCGGTCTGTGCTTGGGCAACGACGGGGCTGGCGAAGGAACAACGCCCCCCCAACGTGGTCCTCATTTACTGCGACGATTTGGGCTGGGGTGACGTGGGGTGCTTCGGGGCAAAAAAGATCCGCACACCGAACATCGACAGCATCGCCCGGCGTGGAACCCGTTTTACCTCGTTCTATGTGGCGCAGGCCGTTTGCTCGGCTTCGCGGGCTGCCCTCCTGACCGGATGTTATCCCAACCGTCTCGGCATCCACGGAGCGCTGGGCCCCAATTCGAAAACCGGACTGCATCCCGAAGAGAGGACCCTTGCCGAGGTGCTTAAACCTCGCGGATACGCCACCGCCATCGTCGGCAAGTGGCATTTGGGTCGTCCGACGGAGCTGCTGCCGACACGACAGGGATTCGATGAGTATTTCGGTTTGCCGTATTCCAACGATATGTGGCCCCAGAACGCCAATGCCGCCAAGGGGGCTTACCCGCCGTTACCGCTGATCGATGGGGAGCGGGTGATCGAGGAAACTCCCGATCAATCCCAGTTGACCCGCCGCTACACGGAGCGGGCGGTCTCGTTCATTGAGCGCAATGCCGCGGGCCCATTCTTTCTGTATCTGGCGCATTCCATGCCGCATGTCCCTCTCTTTGCCGGATCGCGTTTCTCAGGCCGATCTCGGCAGGGGCTTTATGGCGACGTGATTGAAGAAATCGACTGGTCTGTCGGGGAAGTGATCAAAGCTTTGAAGCAAAGAGGTGTGGAAAAGGAGACGCTCCTCATTTTCACCTCCGACAACGGCCCTTGGCTGAGCTATGGCGAGCACGCTGGCAGTGCAGGGCCATTTCGTGAGGGGAAGGGGACCAGTTTCGAAGGCGGAATTCGGGTGCCCTGCGTGATGCAATGGCCCGGTCATATTCCTCAGGGGCGCACGAGTGACACCCCCTTAATGACCATTGATGTGCTGCCGACCTTGGCGCGCTTGGCCGGGGCCTCGTTGCCGCCTCGCAAGATCGATGGACTCGATGTCTGGCCCATTTTGCGGGGAGATCGTGGAGCCACCAATCCTCATTCGGCCTACTTCATTTACTACAATCAGGGAGACTTATTGGCCGTGCGCAGTGGCGATTGGAAACTCTTCTTCCCGCACACCTCTCAAACGCTGGCCGGCAAACCCGGTGGGACCAACGGGATGGCGGGTCGGTATCAGCAGCGGCCGATCGGCCTAGAATTGTACCACCTCAAGCGCGATCCCGCCGAGCGCGTCAACGTGATTGCCCAGCATCCAGAAGTGCGAGACCGATTGATGGCCTTGGCCGAGGCGGCGCGGGTCGAACTCGGGGACAAGCGACTCCAGCGAATTGGCACCGGAGTCCGGGAACCGGGGCGCGTCGAGTGAACCCGCCGGTCGTGCCGCTGCAGCGCCCCACCTTTCGGGAAGCCTGTCGTCTTTGGTTGAAAATTGGCTGCCTCAGTTTCGGCGGACCCGCCGGGCAAATTTCCCTAATGCACGAGGAGTTGGTGGCAAAGAGGCGCTGGGTTGATGAGAGCCGATTTCAGCATGCGCTGCAGTTCTGTATCCTGCTGCCAGGCCCGGAGGCTCAACAATTGGCGACCTATCTTGGTTGGTGGTTGCACGGGACCCGGGGCGGGATTGTGGCCGGTACCTTGTTTGTCTTGCCGGCGGCGATCTTGCTGTTGGTCTTGAGTTGGGGATATGCCCTCTGGGGTGCGGTTCCTTGGGTGAGCGCCGCGCTGCAAGGTCTTCAGCCGGCGGTGGTGGCGCTCATTGGCGTCGCCCTGATCCGCTTGTCAACTCGGTGGCTGCGAACCCCCAAACTCTGGTTGATGGCCCTGGGAACCTGGCTTGGAATCCGCCGGGGTCTACCGTTCCCGCTCCTGCTATTGATGGCGTTTGTGATCAGCCTTCTATGGCAAGGGATTCGGCCGGCAGTGCCGGTTGCTTCGCGGCCCGACGGATTGGAGCCCTCCAGTGCCCCGTCGTCGAAACCACGGACGGACTGGAAGCGCTCGGTTCGAGTTTTCCTGGTTTGCATGGCCTTGTGGTGGTTGCCGGTGGGCTTGGTGGCGGCCTGGTTGGGAGCCGGGCATGTGCTGGTGAAGGAGGGGGTATTTTTTAGTGGAGCCTCCGTGATCACCTTCGGTGGAGCCTACGCCGTTCTGCCCTACGTAGCGCAGCAAGCGGTCGAGCAGTTCCATTGGGTTTCGAGCTCTGAAATGATGGCGGGAATGGCCCTCGCCGAAAGCACGCCGGGTCCGTTGATCATCGTCCTGCAATTCATCGGGTTTTTGGGTGCCTGGCACCAGCCGGGCTCTTTGTCTCCCTGGATGTCCGGAATCCTCGGCGCTGGTCTCACGTCATGGACCACCTTTTTTCCGAGCTTCCTTTGGATTTTTCTCGGGGCTCCGTGGGTGGAGCGCTTGCAGGGCTTGAAGCACTGGGAACGGTGGATGGGCGTCGTTTCAGCCGGGGTGGTGGGCATGATTATGCACCTGGCCTGGGGTTTAGGAGTGTCGGCTCTGGGCACTGCCGATGGCCGAGTGGATGGGCCTGCCTTCATCATCCTAGTGGTGGCCTTCAGTTTGATGCGCTGGGGCCGGTGGCCCAGTGGTGCTGTCATTCTTCTTTCGGCCGTGCTGGGAATCTTGAGAGCCCAGCTGGGCCTTTGATCGCGGAGGGTTCGAGAGGAACGGTTGGTGTTCACCCGCCTGGCGGTGGTGGTGGTGGTTCCCCAGTTTTCGAGACTGCGCCGTTCGATCGTGCTTGTGGAATTAGCCTCGGATGGATAGCAAATAAGGATACCCCACGTCTGTGATAACCAGCCCTGAGCCGAATTCTTCCCGGGAGCGCGATGGTGCCTTTACCTTGATCGAGTTGCTGGTCGTGATCGCGATCATCGCCGTTCTCGCCGGCCTCCTCCTGCCGGCCATGGCTCGAAGCCAAGAGTCGGCTCGAGGCGTGGTGTGCTTCTCGAATGGCCGTCAGATGGGGTTGGCAGCCCAGTTGTACACGCCGGATAATCGCGGCCACATGCCTTCCTTCCGCAATTGGCTTTGCGTCAAGGCGGGTGATCTCACCACGGGCAAGCTCTTTCCGTACGTCGGTGCCAAGCAGGTGTATTTGTGCCCCACCGACCAACGGGATCTGGCTTCAAACAAGAAGATCACTGTGCCCGCCCTGAGAGGACCCGCCGGTCGCAAGGGGACGCGCGACTACAGTTATGCGATGAACTGCGGCCTGTGCCACGAGGAGGAAACGAGCACGTTCAAGACTCCGGCGGAGACCATGTTTCTGATGGAGGCCGTGATGGCCAAAGACGACTACTCGGGTCAGGCCGGGCCCACTTTTGGCAGTCACACCCTGACCATTCGGCACAACAAACGGGGGCATTACGTCATGTCCGACGGGCATGTAGAGCGGATGAATCAGGCGCAGAGCATCGCAGCCGAGAAAAAGAAACGATTCTGGTTCCCCACCGACAACACATTGGGTCCGGGCGGCATCAATATGGGGGCCGGCCTCGAGTAGCGGTGGCCGTCGGCTTCGGGTCGCTCTTCCCTGCAACTCCGCGACTAAAGGCGGTCCCTGCTGTTGTCGTGAGCACCCGGGAGTACCGTTTGAATCCAATCCGCCCTTGCCTGATTAGACTCGGTTGGGAGACGCCGCGGCAGGAACTTCTGGGAGCAGTTGGAGACTGAAAGGAGGGTCGAAAGTTGCTATCGGTGGTTTAAATGCGGTAGCGGCGTTGCTGGTGGCCAAAGAGGCTGTTTAAAAACTGCCTATTACTGAAGTAACTGCAACGCATATTGAGGCATTTTATTAGATTGCGCTAACATTGCGGTGCCCGA
>JBDKKQ010000173.1:0-5586 GCA_039796015.1 Verrucomicrobiota bacterium | reverse complement strand
CGAACGCATTCGGCCTCCTCTGGAAGAATGAAGAAACGCGGGCGCTCACCTCGGGAGAAAACCGATCTGAGGATCCGGCAAAACCGCGGTTTTCAAACCGGCAACTTTCCGTGAATTGCGGAACGTTGCTGGGCTGGCACTCCTTCGACGGATTGAAGAGGGCTTAAGAGCCCTCAGGAGCAGGGGTCGCGAGGGAGGCCTTGAGTTTCTGGAGAGCCAAGAACGCCGCGTTGCTTTCCGCCGCCTTCTTGCTGCGACCCACACCTCGAGCCAACTCGATGCCGCCGTGCAACACGGCACACCGGAAGGTCCGGTCATGATCTGGACCCTCGGTGTCGAGCAATTCGTAACGGGGAGCCTCAGGCGAACTGGCCTGCATTTGCTCCTGAAGATCACCCTTGGGATTGTCGAGGTTGGGCAATTCCACCATCTCGGTTCCTCCCTCGCGAATGAGGTCCATCAACCTCTGGCGAGCGGCCTCGAACCCGGCGTCTACATAGACCGCTCCAATGATCGCCTCGAAGGCATCGGCCAAGGTCGAACTACGGAATCGCCCACCGGTCGAATCTTCGCCGCGGCTGAGGATGACGTGCTTTCCCAACTCGAGACGTCGAGCCTGCCCGGCCAGCGATGTTCGATTTACTAACTGAGCCCGCGCCTGCGTGAGAGCACCCTCACCCAATCCAGGAAACCGGTGATATAACTCCGAAGTGACGGCCAACTGGATCACCGCATCTCCCAAAAACTCCAACCGCTGATTGTGGTTCTGCCCCCCACCCTCCTCATGCGCCACGGACGGATGAGTCAAAGCCAGGGAGAGGAGCTTTAGATCGCGAAAACGGTGCCCCAGTGCGACTTGGAGATCTTCGAGAGCAGACATGGGAATCGTTGAATGAACTGCAGGCGGAACCTCAAACGTGCTGTCAGCCAGCTCAGACCGGAGCCAGTGACGGGATCTCACTCGGCGCGTTGAAGGGTTCTTCGGTGGGCTCCGCAGGCAAGAGTGCGATCACTGGAGCGTCGTCCGGCAGCCCGTGCTCCAAAAGATTGGCCACATCACACTGCACGGCCGCCAATTGGTTCAGTTGGAGATCGGGATCGATGATGGTGAACAAGTCGCCCGACTTCGGATGTTCATACACAAAGATTCGGCGACCATTGTCCCGGGACTGCCCCTTGACCTTCAAGATGCGCTTGCGCTCCAGCATCACCGCCAAGATATAGGCAACGGCCGTATGCCGCTCCTCGCGCCGTTCGAGAAGCTTCCTCAGCAGCGACTCGGCGTCATCCTTGCGGATGGCATCCGGCGGCACCGGAGGCGGGGCCTCATACACACCCTTCCAATGGGAGACCAAGTTGACCTTGGCGAGCAGTTCAGCAGCGGACTCCTTGAAGGCATCCACGCAGAGGTCCATCCGTTCAAAGCCCGCTTTCGTATCAAGAAGCAGGGTGTGATAGGTCTCACCATCATGGAACTGCCGCCCGGATAGCCTGCAGGCGTGAGCCCGCGACTGGATATGCCATTCAATCATCGAATCAAGTGCCCAAGTATCGGGGGTCCCCTCTACGGTGCAACAGGCTTTTGCACCCGGTGCCCAAACCGGACTGTGTCCGAAGGAAACAACCCCCAGAGATCGACGGAAACCCCGATTTTCAGAACAACCTCTACTACCCACTTCAAGCCACAGAGGACTCTCAAAGGCGGGCAACCAACAATTGCTCCTGAAAGACCATTTCCTTGGGAAGGTGTGTGTAGAGCTTCATGAACAACTCGTCCGTCGATAGCAAATCCCTGCGCCATTCCTCAGGGTCCATGCGCTGCAACTGGGCAAATCGCTCCCGGGTGAATCCCTCGAGGCCTTCCGTATCAAAATCTTCATAGCGCGGAACCCATCCCAGCGCGGTCTCGGCCGCTCCGGTTGTGCCGGCGCATCGATCCAAGATCCACTTCAGGACGCGCATGTTCTCTCCGAATCCCGGCCAAAGGAATTGCCCCGCCTCATCCTTACGAAACCAGTTCACGTGAAAAATGCGGGGCGGCTCGGTCAGTTTCTTGCGCATGTCCAGCCAATGCCGGAAGTACCGCCCCATATTGTAGCCGCAGAAGGGCAGCATAGCCATCGGGTCGCGTCGCACCTGCCCGACGGTGCCGGCCGCCGCCGCGGTCATCTCACTGCCCATCGTGGCACCCAGAAAAACCCCGTGGCTCCAGTTGAACGCCTCGAAGACCAGAGGCACGACGTTCGCACGACGCCCTCCGAAGATGATGGCGGAGATCGGCACCCCCTGAGGATCGAGTGCTTCGGGAGCCATGGCTGGATTGTTGGTGGCCGGCGCAGTGAACCGCGAATTGGGGTGGGCTGCTTTCTCTTTAGAGGCCGGTGTCCAAGGATTGCCCTTCCAGTCCAGACACTCGACTGGAGGCGGGTCATCGTGGCCTTCCCACCAAACTGTCCCGTCCGGCTTGAGTGCGACGTTGGTGTAGATCGTATCACGCGCGATGGTCACCATCGCATTGGGATTGGTCTTGGCATTGGTGCCCGGCGCCACCCCGAAGTAGCCCGCCTCGGGATTAATGGCCCACAGACGTCCGTCCGGACCCGGCCGCATCCACGCGATATCATCGCCCACGGTCCCTATCTTCCAGCCCTGAAACCGTTCCGGCGGGATCATCATGGCAAAGTTCGTCTTGCCGCAGGCGCTCGGGAAGGCTGCTGCGACGTAGCGCCGTTCACCCTCGGGAGACTCCACTGCCAGGATCAACATGTGCTCCGCCAACCACCCCTGCCGCCGCCCCAGGTAAGATCCGATGCGCAAGGCCAAGCATTTCTTGCCGAGCAACACATTGCCCCCGTAGCCCGAGCCCACCGAGATGATCTCATTGGTCTCGGGAAAGTGGCAGATGAAGCGTCGATCTGGATGGCCGTCGAGAAGGCAATGGAGCCCTCGGTTGAAGTTCTGAGATTGTCCCAAGTGCTCGACGGCGACCTGCCCCATCCGAGTCATGATCCTCATGTTGAGCACCACGTAGAGGGAGTCGGTCAACTCGATGCCGACCTGAGCCAATGGGGATCCTGGCGGTCCCATCAAGTAGGGCACTACATAGAGCGTGCGCCCTTTCATACCGCCGCGCGCCAACTCCAAGAGTTTCTCACGCATGGACGCGGGCTCAGCCCAATTGTTGGTGGGCCCGGCATCCTCAGCCAACTCGGTACAAATGAAGGTGCGGTGTTCGACCCGTGCCACATCGTTGGGGTTGGACCGGTGATAGTAGCAACCCGGCATCTTGTCCTGATTTAGCGGAACCAACACTCCCTCGCGCACCGCCTCGGCATAGAGGAAATCCTTTTCAGCCTCAGACCCGTCACACCAGAACACCGAATCGGGCTGCGTGAGGGCCACTGTGGCGGCCACCCATTCCTGCAGAGCAGGATGGGCAATGGGTTGGGTGCCGTGGGGCGGCGTTTGGGTGCTGCTCACTGGGTGGACCCTACGCCGCTCCTTGCCCGAGGCACTCCGAATCTTGTCGCCCGAAGGGCTCATCTTGGCCGCGCCTGCCTCGAGCCCGGCCCCGCAACTAGCGCCGAGAGAAGCGTCGGTGAAGTACCTCCAGTGACCGCCGACAGTCCTCGCGTGATCCCAGCACAACGTAGAACTGGAACGATCGATCGCCCGGGCGCAACGGGACGCTGGAAATAAGGCGGAAGACGCAATTCCACTTCACCACCCCCTCCCGCTGAAACTCAAAGCGACCGTAACCCACCGGTGGATTGCCATCGGCCGGGCAATCGGGAGTAAAGACCCCCATCGCGTGGGATCCTGACGGCGTGGACAGCACCACCGGATGCGCGATCTCGCCCGGAGGATTCCAAGGCAAAGGCTCCAACGTCGCCTTGTCCGGATTCCAGGCCAACGCCTCCGAGAACCGGGCTGGCATGTAGCCCGTGAGCGCCTCGATGGTGATCCGCCGGTGAGGCCGATCCGAAGGCACGCGGTAGGTCACGCGGTAGTCGATAACGGTGTCTAGGTCGCCAAACCCCAATTTTACCCGCTTGGAAAGGCGGTGATCGGAAAGGTAAGCAGAGTTTAGCGCGCGATGCCCTCCGGATGACATTCCCGGGGCCAGCCAATAGGCCATTCGCACGCGGGTAGTCAGGATGCCGTTCTGGACTGAAAGAGCCTCCAGAACACTCGATGAAGCGGGGCCTGCGCCATCGACGACCGAACCCGCCTCAGTCGGGTTGTAGCACTCGTTCCACAACTGTCCGTCCACATCGGCATTCACCGCCGACTGGAGTTGCCGCCCATGGTCAGTGCTGTCAATGAACTCCACGCCATCCCAAACCAACGAATCGATGGCTCCAGCAACCCGATGGTGCGTCTTGAGAATCAACGGTTTGCCTCGGACCATTCCCCGCAACTCGGCATCGCCAGAAATCGTGCCTGCCAGGGCTAAGCCCATTGAAAACAGCAGTATCAAGAGAATCGCCGCCGCCGATCGGCAAACGCTCAGAAACGGTCGGCAAAATCTCATCCGTTCGAGGAGAGTGTTGATCTGGACCTTTGTTGTGGAGAGGAACTTTCCGGCCCTAAAATCGGGTGTATCTTTTGACCCGCCACCCTCACCACTCTGAACCATCCATGAACTGTGGATGAACCCAAAAACACCATGCCCCTGCACGAAATCCGATTTCTCGAAGGCCCCCGTTCCCGGTGGGACAATTTCAAGTTCGTCGTCGATATCGCCTGGGAATTTATTCGGGGCTTCCGGGCACTGCACTTCTCAGGGCCGTGCGTGGCAGTGTTCGGCTCGGCGCGTTTCACCGAGGCCAGCCCCTATTATGGACTGACGCGACAACTGTCCGCTGAAATTGCCAAACTGGGATTCACCATCATGACCGGAGGCGGGCCCGGGCTGATGGAAGCAGCCAATCGAGGGGCTCGCGATGTGGGGGGCCGCTCGGTGGGTTGCAATATCGTGCTGCCGATGGAGCAAGAGCCCAACCCCTACTTGGATAAATGGGTCAATATCCGCTACTTCTTCGTCCGGAAGACGCTGCTCATTAAATACTCGTACGCCTTCGTCATCGTCCCCGGAGGATTCGGTACGCTCGATGAGCTCTTCGAGGCCGTGACCCTCATCCAGACCGGGAAAATCAAAGACTTTCCGGTCATCATCTTTGGCCGCGAGTTTCATCAAGAACTCCTGGCGCACCTCGAAAAAATGCGTCAGCTCAAGACCATCTCGGAAACTGACCTCCAACTGTTCTTGGTGACCGATTCTATCGATGAAGCCGTGGAGTTGCTTCGCAAGGCCATCAAGAAGTTCGGGCTCACACAGGCTAAACGCACACCGAGTCGACTCTTGGGCGAGCGCTGGTAAGCCTTCAACGGGTCGTCCTAGAAAGCTGCCTCGAGCAGGCACCCCAAGCGGCACAGAAGTAAGCTCTGCAGCGCCGTAACCCTGAGGTCTATGGGTTGCCGGGCTCTACTGCGAAGGAACGCCGCGGACCCTGTCCCTCGAAAAAAAAGAGGGGCCGAAGCGAACTTCGACCCCTCCGTGACTGAACCCGCGTACGATTACTT